>JAUNUZ010000269.1 GCA_030537915.1 Micrococcales bacterium | reverse complement strand
TCGCCGACCCGGGGAAAGCGCCACAGCTCGCGCCGCTGGCCATCAGGTGCTGGAAACGCTGCCTGGAGATCGGAGACCGGCCGCAGCTGTCAGGGCACGTCGCAGGGCGCGGGAGCTTCCTGGCGGCGCAGAGCCTCTATGCGTTGCACCTCACGCTGGGCCAGGAGTCGCCAGCCGCGCACTGGTGGGATGTCGCCAACCGCCTTCGGCAGGAGGAGTGGCTCGGTCGATCGGCGCGCCTGCTCGGCTGAGCATCCCCGCCTTGAACTCCATGGAAGTGTGAATCGCTATCAGAACGAGCCGAATTCGCCGCTCAAGACACGCCGAGTGGGGCCGATAGGGCAGGCATGACTGCGCCGCGGATCGCTGTGTGCCTCGTCGTCACCGACGATGCAGGAGACGTGCACGGCTGCCTGCAGTCGATGCGGCAGCTCGGGCCGTTGCTCGCGCAACTCTGCGTCTACGGCGTCGGGGCGTGCGAGTCGACCCTGGCCTTGGCGCGCAACGCCGGGGCCAAAGTGGAGATGGGCAAGTGGGACGGCGATGCCTCCGCGGCCCGCAACGCTGCAGCGTGCATGAGTGACGCGCCGTGGGTGTTGGTCGCCGAGCCGAATGAGCGGCTGCGCGTCGACGTCGCGAACCTGAGCCGGCTCCTGGATCTGCCCAAGGACATGGTCGGCGAACCGGATGCGTTGACGATCGACATCAGCACCGGTCGCGGTCCAGGCGCTCGCGCCAGCCGCGGCGAGAGGATCTACCGCCCTGAGCGGGCGCATTTCGTCGGCACGCTCGAGGAGCATCTCGAGCCGTTGGAGCCGGGCCGCCCGCTGCGGACGTTGAGCGCCGGCGCCGAGGTGATCGGCATCTGGTCGGTCGTGGACGACCTGGCCCAGCCTGGGAGCGAGCGCGATCGCTTGCGCCGACGCGAGGGGCGGGCCAGAGCCGCAGTGGACAAGCTGGAGGCGGCCGGCATCCGCGGCAACGACCTCGTCACGGCCCTCGTCGAGCGCTCGCGGGTGCGTCGGGAGCTCGGTGACGACGACGGTGCGCTGGACGACCTCAACCGGGCCCGCCGGGTCGAGGCGAGTGACGCCTACCGCTGGCGGGCGCGCGAGGACCTCACGACGCTGCTCATCGAGCACGGCTACTACGAGGGCGCCAACAGACTCATCGGCGAGCTACGCGCGGACGGCGCGGACGAGAGCTACAGCGACTGGCTCTGCGCGCGGGTGCACGCCGCGCAGGGCCAGGCGCACGTGGCGTGGGACATTCTGCGCCGACTCCAGAGCGTGACGAGCTCCGAGGGCCGGGTCGTCGCGCCCTTGGACATCCTCACCGAGCAGATGCACCTGGCGAACCGGCTCGGTGAGTTCGACGAGGCGTTGCACTGCTGCATCGACCTGGTGACCAGGCACAACCTGGGCGCTCGGCACGGTCGGATGCTGCTCAAGCTGTGGGGCCCACGCTCGCCCGAGGGGCTGTCCGACCTGCTCATTCAGGCCGACGCGCGGCACCTCGACGACGTCGCGGGCGCGCTGGAGGCGCTTCCTGGACTCGGGCCCGACGTCGCCGCGCGGTTGCGCGAGGTGCGTGCCGAGAGGCCGACGGCCGTACGGATCATGTAGGCGTCGTGATCGGAAGCGGTTCGGGCTCTCGCTCGGGTGGTCACGCTCTCACCCAGTCCTGACGCTTCGTCGGCGCGCGATCGATGATGGGGCTGGCGAGCCCGAGCTCTAATCCGGCGCGGACGCTTCGCCGGTGCGCGAGCGAAGATGCGGCCGGACGAGCCCGAGCTCGCAGGCGCGGATGAGGACCTGGACGCGGCTGGCGACCTCGAACTTCGACATGAGTTGGGCAATGCGCGACTTGACCGCCGACTCGGTGATGTGGAGTTCGCGCGCCATGTCGGTATTGCCCAGGCCCTGGGCGAGACGGTCGAGGACCTCCCGATCGCGGGCGCTGAGCGTGGGGGCGATCAGGGGAGGACTCGGGGGATCGCCGTGGCGGATCGTCTCGATGAGGGCGCCGGTGATCTTCGGCGACATGGGGGAGCGGCCCTGAATGACGTCGTGCACAGCGGCGACGACCTCCTCGGGCCGGCTGTCCTTGAGCAGGTAACCACTCGCGCCCGCGCGGAGCGCGGGGACGACGGCCTCGGGGGAGGCGAAGGTGGTGACGACGACGACCTTGATCTGGGGATGCTCGGCGGTGATCCGTCGAGTCGCCGAGACTCCGTCCAGGACCGGCATCTGCAGGTCCATGAGGACGACGTCGGGACGCAATTGCTTGCACAAAGACACGGCTTGCAGTCCATTCGAGGCAATTCCCACGACTTTGAGATCGTCGGCGAGCTCGAGGAAGAGCTTGAGGGCGCCCGCCATGAGGGACTCGTCGTCGACGACGACAATGCGCCACGATTTCATTCGGGCTCCTCGGTGGGGCTACTGCGTCGGTAATCTCTGCGTAATGCGCGACGATCCCTGCCGTCGCTCCCGCGAGAAAGTGTCCCAGAGATGATGCGCAAAATAGCCCCGGTCGTCGCGGCTGTCTCGGTCCTCATCGCGGCGGGCGCAGTCCCGGCCTCCGCCTCGGACGACAACTCCACGGGCGCGGCCTCGCCTGCCGCGGACCACTCCAAGAGTGGCTGGGGCGACAACCTGTGTCGCGCCTTCCCGTGGATCTGTCGCTGAGACGATCGCCCGTGCCGGGCGTAAACCGCGCTCCTGTGGTCGGGCAGCCTCTTTGGGCGTCGCGTCTGCGCGACTGGCCGTGGGGGCACATCGCCTACGTCGCCATCGGATTGTTCGCGGTGGCCTCCGTTGCCAGCGACATCAAAATCATCGCCGTCCGGGACGGCATGCCGGTCCCCCTGCGCGCCGTCGCGATAGCCGGAGAGCTGCTCCTGCTGGTCTGCCTGGCCCTGGCGGGCCGCTACCCGCGCTGGGCAGCAGTGGCGGGCATCACGGCGATGGCCGCGTCGCTCGTCGCGTGGTATCTGCCAGTTGGGATGCTCTGCCTCGCCGTCGTCGTTTTCATCGGCGCGGTGCGTGCCGATGCGGTCATCGTCGCGGCGATCACCGTGGCGGTTGTCGGGTGGCTCGGCGTGGCCGCCTATCTCGAGCCTCGGGTATGGCAGGGGCTCGCCTGGGTGCTGCCGCTGCTCGTCGTCGTGCCGGCGGTCGGCGGGTGGGCCCTGGGGGTGACTCGTCGGCGCCGCGACGCGGCCGAGCTGCGGGTCGACGCTTTGGAGAAGGAGTCGACGCGGGTCCGCGAGCGGGAGCGACAGGTGCTCGCGCGCGAGCTGCACGATGTCGTCTCGCACGGGCTGACGCTCATCTCGATGCAGGCCGCGGTCATGCGAATCACGACGGACGTCGATCAGCTGGAGACGGCCCGGGCAGCGATCGAGCGCAGCTCGCGGGAATCCCTCGATGAGCTCAAGCGACTGCTCAAGGTGCTGCGGGCGAGCGACGTCATCACCGACGAGAGTGCGGCCCTGCACGATGTGGGTGTGGATGAGAGCCGTGGCATCGCCGAGGTCGTGCAGCGTCTCGCCTCGGACTTGCGCGGGGTCGGGCACGCCGTAGAGGTCGTGTGCGTCGTCGGCTCAGTTCCCCACAGCGTCGAGCTCGCGGCCGATCGGGTGCTGCGCGAGGCCGTCACGAATATCGTCAAGCACGGCGGCGTGTCCACGACGTGTGCGCTGACGGTCCGGGAAGTCACCGGCGCCCTGCACATCGACGTCGCCAACGATGTGCGAACCGAGCACCTCGCCGACCTCGGCTCGACACGTCTGGGGATCGTCGGTCTGGTCGAGCGGGTCGAGCTGCTCGGTGGGTCCCTGATCGCGGGTCTGGACGGTGGCCGCTGGCACGTTCGGGCGAAGCTTCCTCTCTCTTGAGGGGTGCCCCGACCTGTCTAGTTGTGCTTTCGATGGATCGGCTGGGCCCCGGATCCGTCTTTAGTCCAGCAATGGGCAGCGAGCCCAATCGTGGCGGTGATGCGGTGATCGACTGGGGTTTGCCCCCCGGGGGGCAAGACCCGATTCCTCGGGCAACACCGCGGATCGTCGCTCTGGAATCAGGGGATTACCGGCGCCGGACCGCGGGACGG
>JAUNUZ010000268.1 GCA_030537915.1 Micrococcales bacterium | reverse complement strand
CGCCGACGATGCGGATCGCCAGGCCGGGGCCCGGGAACGGCTGGCGTCCGACGATCTCCTCGGGCAGGCCGAGTTCGCGGCCCACGGCGCGGACCTCGTCCTTGAACAGCAGGCGCAGCGGCTCGACCAGCTTGAACTGCAGGTCCTCCGGCAGGCCGCCCACGTTGTGGTGGCTCTTGATGTTCGCGGTGCCCGAGCCCCCGCCGGACTCGACGACGTCCGGGTACAGGGTGCCCTGGACCAGGAAGTCGACGGTCGCGCCGGTGGCGGCGCTGTCGCCGAGCACCGTGGAGACGGCATCCTCAAAGCTGCGGATGAACTCGCGGCCGATGATCTTGCGCTTGGTCTCGGGGTCAGAGACGCCGGAGAGCTCGCGCAGGAAGGTCTCCTGGGCATCCACGGTGACGAGCTTCGCACCGGTGGCCGCGACGAAATCGTTCTCCACCTGCCCGCGCTCGCCGGCGCGCAGCAGACCGTGGTCGACGAACACGCACGTCAGCCGATCGCCGATGGCGCGCTGGACCAGCGCGGCCGCGACGGCGGAGTCGACGCCGCCGGAGAGCCCGCAGATCGCCTGTCCGTCGCCGACCTGCGCACGGACCTGCTCGATGAGCTGCTCGGCGATGTTCGAGGCGTTCCAGGACATGTCCAAGCCTGCGACGTCGCGCAGGAAGCGCACCAGCACCTCTTGGCCGTGCGGGGAGTGCTGGACCTCGGGGTGGTACTGGACGCCGGCGAGCTTGCGCGAGGTGTCCTCGAAGGCGGCGACGGGCGCGCCCTCGCTGGTGGCGGTGACGGTGAAGCCGGCCGGCGCGGCGGTGACCGCGTCGCCGTGGCTCATCCAGACGGGGTGGGCCTCGGGCATGCCCTCGTGCAGACGGCCGCCGTCGACCTGCAGCGTCGTGCGGCCATACTCGCGGGTGCCGGTCTGCTCTACAGTGCCGCCGAGCGCGCGGGCCATCGCCTGGAATCCGTAGCAGATGCCGAAGACGGGGATGCCGAGGTCGAACAGCGCCGGGTCGAGCGTCGGCGCCTCCTCCGCGTACACGCTGGCCGGGCCGCCCGAGAGCACCACGGCAAGCGGGTTTTTCGCGGCGATCTCCGCAACGGTCATGGTGTGCGGGATGACTTCGGAGAACACGCTGGCCTCGCGGACGCGTCGGGCGATCAGCTGCGCATACTGCGCGCCGAAGTCGACGACGAGAACGGGCCTGGTGGGGGCGGCGTTGGCGGTATCAGACACGGCGCTCAGTCTACGGTCCCGCGCGGATGCCCCGCGCCCCGGCTCCGCCCTGCTGGGTAGGTTAGCCAGATGCCAGAGCCCACCATCACCCAAGACCGCGCGCAGATCCAGCGCCGGACGATCGCGCTGCTCTCCCTCGCCCAAGTCTTCAGCGGCGTCGGCACGGGCGTCGTGGTATCTGTCGGATCGCTGCTGGCGGTGGACCTGTCCGGCTCGGAGGCGCTGGCCGGCTCGGTGACCACGGTGATGACGCTCGGCGCGGCCTTCGCCTCGGTCGCGATCTCCCGCGTCGCCTTCGCCCGGGGCCGGCGGCCCGCACTCGTCTCCGGCCTGGCAGCCGCGGCCCTCGGCACGCTGGTGATCGTCCTGGCGGCGATGCTCGGCAGCTTCGCGCTGCTGGTGCTCGGCGGGGCCCTGATGGGCTTCGGCAACGCTGTGAACCTGCAAGCGCGCTTCGCCGCCACCGACCTCAGCGAGGTCCACCACCGCGGCCGAGACCTGGGCCTGGTGGTGTGGATGAGCACCGTGGGCGCGGTCGCGGGGCCGAACCTGATCGGCGTCGGCGAGTCGGTGTCCGGGGCCCTGGGGATCCCCGCGCTCTCGGGCATCTTCGTGATCGCCGCTGCCGGCATGCTCGTGGCGATGGCGGTCCTGTGGGTGGGGCTGCGTCCAGACCCCTACCTGGTCGCGACCAGCGGCCACACCGGCAGTCCGGCGCACGCCGGTTTTCGCGCCGGGCTGCGCTCGCTGCTGGATCGGCCCCAGGCCCGCGCCGCGTTCATCGCCATCCTCGGCGCCCACGCGGTGATGGTGGGAGTCATGTCGATGACCCCGGTCCACATGAGCCACCACGACGCGTCGATCAACCTCGTCGGGCTCACCGTGAGCCTGCACATCGCCGGAATGTACGCGCTGTCCCCGATCATGGGCATGCTCACCGACCGCCTCGGCGGCACCCCGATGGCCACCGCAGGACTGCTCGCCTCCGCGGTCGCCGCGCTGCTTGCCGGGTTCAGCGGCGGTAGCTTCGTCGTCACCATGGCGGGCCTGATCCTGCTAGGGCTGGGCTGGTCGGCGGCGACCATCGCGGGCGCGAGCATGATCGTCTCGGCCATACCCACCGCCGAGCGCGTCAGCGCCCAGGGCACCGCGGACTCGATGATGAGCCTGGCCGGCGCCGCGGGCGGGGCACTCGCCGGCGTCGCGCTCGCCGCAGTCGGCTTCGAGGGCCTGGGTGTCGCGGGGGCGATCATCGGCCTCGCCTGCCTCGTCGCGGTGCTCGCCGCCGCCAGGACTAACTCTGCGCGTCTAGCTGCTTGACCAGGGCCTTCGTCGCCGTGTTGCGGTAGGACATGTCGAGCAGTTCCCGGACCTCGGTCCAGTCGACGGCGTCAGGGCTATCCCCGTCCCCGCCACCCGCCAGGTCCAGCCCCATCCAGCCCGCCGGCCCCCAATATGCGGGAGTGAAGAAGCGGGGGTCGGCCAGCAGCCCGGGCAGCTCGTCGGCGTCCGGCTTGAACAGCACCGACTGCGGGTACCGGATTCGCTCCGCGCCCTTGGTACCGCCGCTGTAGGTCGCGAAGGTCTTGCCGGTGAAGAAGGTGGGGCGGCCGAAGGTGGTTTTCTCCCGGGCCATCGGCAGCGTCAGCGCGATCTCCCGCACGCGCGCCAGCACCGGATCGGCGGCGTCGAACATGATCGGATGCTCCATCGTCCCACGCTAGCTGGCGTGCGCGGGCCGCGTCCACAGCCACAGCCTGGACACCGGCGCGAGCACGCTCACCGCCGCGTGCGCGACAAAGCGCGGCCGCAGGTCGTAGCGGTAGACGTCGTCGAACTCGCTGAGCGCCACCAGCTGCGCCGCGAGATCGCGGTGGCCGTGGCGACGCTCGATGGCGCTCAGAGCCTGGAATCTCTCGAGCGTGCGTCCGGCGGGAGCGGTGCGCCACAGGGCCCGCGTCCACTCCGGCCCGGGGTTCCAGAGCCGGTGTGGCACCCCCGCGTGGACATCGAGCAAATCCCCGGTCGCGAGCACCGACTCGTCGTGGCGGCAGGTCGCGTGGAGCGTGCCGGAGAGCACCTCGAAGTGCACGGACTGGCGCGGATGCACATGGTGCGCCGGCATCGGCTCACCCGGGGGGAACTCGATCTCCACGTCGAGATAGTGGTGCGCAAAGGCCACGACGGTGATCCGCTCACCGTTGTCGAGCACAAATGAGACCATCTCGCACCTCCGCAGCGGCCTCGTGGGCACCCTCGACGTTAGTCCCACTTCGCCGCCCGGGCTGGGCATGGCTCCCCGACGCAGTCCGGAGAAGACGGGAGCGCGCCGGGGTCAGCCGGCCTTGCGCGGGCCCACCGTGATGTCGACAATCGGCAGCCGCAGCGCCCCGGCCGCGGAGGCCGGCACGAACGGCTTGGCGGGCTTGACCGGCTGGATCCGGGCATACGGTTGGCCCTGCTCCGGCCGGGTGTCCTGCTCCCCCTTGTTGGGCCACATCGCGGCGGCGCGCTCGGCCTGCGCGGTGATCGTCAGCGACGGGTTCACGCCCAGGTTCGCGGAGACGGCAGCACCGTCGACGACGCTCATCGTGGGGTACCCGTAGACGCGGTGGTACGGGTCGATCACGCCGGTGGCGGGGCTGTCGCCGATCACCGCACCGCCGAGGAAGTGCGCCGTGAGCGGGATGTTGAAGATCTCCCCCCAGGTGCCTCCGGCGATCCCGTCGATCTTGTCCGCGATGCGGCGGGTCGCCTCGTTACCGGCCGGAATCCAGGACGGGTTGGGCTCGCCGTGACCCTGCTTGCTGGAGATCTTGCGTCCGCCGAACAGGCCGCGCTTGGTGAAGGTGGTGATCGAGTTGTCCAGGTTCTGCA
>JAUNUZ010000267.1 GCA_030537915.1 Micrococcales bacterium | reverse complement strand
TGACGTCACCGTCCGGCAGGTGCTCAAGCGCCTCGGTCTCCGCCGAGCGCAGCCCGCGGGAGCTGTGCGACTCGGCGCGCGCCAGCTGGTAGTCCGCCACCTCGGAGGCGTCGGACTGCAACGGCTGGCGCTGCTTCTTTCGGTAGGAGTTGATGTAGCTGTTCGTAAGGATCCGATAGAGCCAGGCCTTGAGGTTGGTGCCGGGCCGGTACTGGTGGAACGCCGCGAACGCTTTGGTGAACGTCTCCTGGACGAGGTCCTCGGCGTCGGCGGGATTGCGGGTCATCCGCAGGGCCGCGCTGTATAGCTGGTCCAGGAAGGGCATCGCGTCGACCTCGAAGCGCGCGGCCCGCTCTTCGGGCGTCTCCGTTGCGACATCGATGGAGGACTCGGGCTGCCCCGAGGACGGCGTCACCGGGGCCGCTGGACTCATCGAGCTCGTGACCGGCGATGAGGGCTCGGCAGAAACCGCGCTCGAGGCGTCGGGGCCGGGCACTGTCAGTGGCTGTTCCTTACTCATCACGGACCAGGATAGCGGGCGCGGGCACCCAGGCTTGGCCCGACCGGCGTCGATGCGCCGCCGTGAGGTGTGTAACAGGGTGTCCACCAATGATCCCTTCCTCGTGCCCTCGTGCCCTCGTGCGTGCTCATCCCGGGCACACGCCGGCGCCGCGGCGCGGCCCGCGGCGTTTCGCTGATTGCGCTCGTCAACCGACGTGGCGGCGGGGTCATTCCCGAAGGGGCAGTCCTAGCAGCCACTGCGACACCTGCTGTGCCACCTCTTCGGCGCCGCGCGTCAGGCTGTGGGCGCCGGGCACCGACACGATCGCGACGCCCTTAGCCGGTGCGAGCGCCGCGGCGATCTGCTCGGGGGTTCCGAAAGGATCGCGGTGCCCCTGCACGACAAGGATCGGGCGACCCGGAGCATCCGAATCCGCGATTGCCGCGACAGCGGCGGCCAGTTCCGGGGCGCGCGTTGAGCCCGGCCCTACTCCCGTGCGGACAGGGACGAGCGGGAAGGACAACAGCAGGAGCGCGTCCGGCCGCAACAACTCGGTGGTCCGAGCGACCACCCGGGCGCCGGCGCTGCGGCCGCCGGCCACGAAGGGCGGAACCAGTCTTGAGCGCTCGGACGCGCTGGGATGCCCGACCAGGTCGCGCCAGACCGCGCCCCACGCGGCATCCAGCTGCCGGGGCGGGCCGGCAAGCTTGCGTCCCGCCACCCGCCACGGTTGGTCGACGAGCACGACATTCCAGCCGCTGACCACCAGTCCGGTCAGCGCCACCAGGTCGGCGCTGGGTCCGCTCCCTCCGGCGCCGTGACCAAGGACGAGTGTCCCGCGTGCAGACTCGACTAGGGGCTGGTGGACCGTGACGCGAGCAGGTCCCACGGGTGTGGCGATCTCGCGGACCGTAGCGACAGCCCTGGAGTCTCCCGGGTCCGAGCCGCCGATCGTCGAGCTCATCCGATGACCTCGCCGGTCTGCGGGTCGATCACCCCGATCAGCTCGCTCGGGTCGACGGGCTCGAGCAGCGCAGCCCCGTTCGCGCGGCTGTTACCGACCGCCCGGCCGATCGGATAGGCGGCGAAGCGCCCCGGCCGATCCGCTGCGAGGATGGCCCCGACGTCGCCCGCCCCGCTCGTCGGGGCCAGCCAGGTCGTCCACTGATCCGGGTCGAGCACGACGGGCTGCCGGTCATGGATCCGATCCAGGCCCGGCTCGGCGGCCCGGGTGAGGACCGTAAAGCTGGCCAGCCATGCATCGGCATGCTCTGCCGGAAGCGAGACGTCCCGCCAGAACTCGTACAACCCGGCCAGGGTGACCGGCACGCCGTCGGTGCGATGCATGAAGAATGGCTGCTTACGCGGCTTGCCCTTGGCGTCCGTCGCGGTCGGGCTGACCTGCCACTCGTACCACCCGTCGGCGGGCACGAGTGCCCGGCGCGATGCGAACGCGGCGCGGAACGCGGGTTTGGTCGCCACCGTCTCCACGCGTGCGTTCGTCATCCGGACCCCGACAGCGGGGTCCTTGGCCCAGCTCGGTACGAGACCCCACGTGAGCAGCCGCAACTGTCGTCGAGGCTGCGACTGGGCAGACTCGCTCGCGATGTCGGTCGCCACCTGCGCGTCGATGGCTACCTGGCGGGGAGCGCGGGCGAGAACGACGCGCGCGTTCTTCGTCGGCGCCATGTTGTAGTCAGGGGCTCCGGCGCAAGGGTCCTGAGGAGAGCGAAGTAGCGAGCGGACTCGCTGACCCGTGTGGTCCTCCTCGATCTCCAGCTGCTCGATGAGCTCATCGGTGCCCGCACTCGCTGCGAATCGGCCACACATGCCGCCTAGCGTAGGCGCGTGCGCCCGTGACCGCCTCGGTTGCGGACACTACGGTAGGAAGCCAACCGCCGACCCGCGCGGTGACCCGAGTAGGACGAGGTGCCCCCGATGTCGAAGTGCCCTGTCCCGCACCCCAGCGCAGGATGAGGTCGACTGTGCCCGAGCATCCACCACCCCAGCGGCCTACGCCGCCTGGCGCTGCCGGCACCGACAGCTGGACCGGGACGGACAAGATCGCGGGACAGGCGGCTGGGTCGCCGGGCAAGGTCAAGGGCGCTAAGAAACGCCAGCGCGCTACCGGAAGCGCAGGCTGCGCCGACGCTGCGCCCACGGGTGTCCGGCACCTCCAGCCCGCCGCGGATCCGTGGCCGGCGCCCTACGCTGCGGGTCCCGTCCAGGCGACGGTGACGCTACCGGGCAGCAAGTCCCTGACGAATCGCTATCTCGTGCTCGCAGCGCTCGCGAACGACACCTCGCGGATCAGGCGACCGCTGCGCTCGCGCGACACCCTTCTCATGGCCGACGCCCTGCGGGAATTGGGCGCGTGCATCGAAGACATCGACGGAGACGAGGAGGGCTGCCCGGACTGGCTCGTCGAGCCCGGACCGGTGCGCGGTAACGCAAGCGTCGAGTGCGGCCTTGCCGGCACCGTGATGCGCTTCCTCCCCCCGCTGGCGGCCTTGGCCGACGGCCCGGTCCGCTTCGATGGCGACCCGCACGCCCGCAACCGGCCGATGGACGCGGGTATCGACGCCCTGCGCGCGCTCGGCATCGTCGTCGAGGACGACGGCCGGGGCACGCTGCCCTTCACGGTGCTCGGGCGCGGTGCTGTGCAGGGTGGGACGGTCCACCTCGATGCGTCGCAGAGCTCGCAGTTCATCTCGGCGCTCCTGCTGGCCGGGGCACGCTTCACGGACGGGGTGATCGTCGCGCACGAGGGCCGGCCCGTGCCCAGCGAGCCGCACATCGCCATGACCGTGCAGGTGCTTCGCGACACCGGCGTCGACATCGAGGACTCCGAGCCGAACCTCTGGCAGGTCGCGCCCTCCACGATCCACGCTCTCGACGTGCAGGTAGAGCCGGACCTGTCGAACGCTGCGCCCTTCCTGGCGGCAGCGATGGTCGCGGGCGGGACGATCCACGTGCCGGGCTGGCCGCACCACACAACCCAGGCCGGCGACGCGCTACGCGACATCCTCGACGCGATGGGGGGCGACGTCAGCCTCAGCCGCGACGGGCTCGTCGTGCGCGGCCCCGACGCGATCGTCGGCATCGACATCGACCTGCACGACGCCGGCGAGCTCACGCCCGTCGTCGCGGCCTTGGCCGCCCTGGCCGACTCACCGAGCTCGCTGCGCGGCATCGCCCATCTGCGCGGTCACGAGAGCGACCGCCTCGCTGCGCTGGCCACCGAGATCACCCGGCTCGGCGGGGACGTCCAGGTCCTCGACGACGGGCTGCGCATCTGGCCGGCCCGCCTGTCACCCGCGATCCTGCACACCTACGCCGACCACCGGATGGCGATGGCCGCGGCGGTCCTGGGCCTCGGCGTCAGGGGCGTGCAGATCACCGACGTCGAGACCACGGCCAAGACGCTGCCGGATTTCGTGGGCCTGTGGACCAGCATGGTCGGTGACGCGGCAGCACCCTCGTCCCGGACGTCGGCTGGCGGCCCGATGTGACCCGCCGCGGTCGGGACTACGACGAGTCCGACGTCCGCATCCGCCCCGGTCGCCGGGGCAGCCGCCCACGCACCAAGCAGCGACCCGCCCACGAGGATGCCGTCCCCGGGCGCGTCGTCGCCGTCGACCGCCACCGGCAGGCCGGGGAACGGACC
>JAUNUZ010000266.1 GCA_030537915.1 Micrococcales bacterium | reverse complement strand
GAACACCCACGGGCCGCGGCTCCCATACCCACCTGGGCGAGATAGACGACTGCCGGCGAACACGACGCTCGGTCCAGGCCCTCCGCACCCCCCACCGAATTTGCTGCCAGAGCATCGAGCTCGGCCGCCGCCTCGCGGAAAGCCCGCTCGTCAGTTTCGATCTGTGCAGTCACGGCTCAGTCACCTCTTCGGCGTGTTGCTCATACCATACAATTGATCCGCTGCAGCACAAGGGGGCTCTGCGGTCCCCACGGCGCAAGTGACCACGACTCCTGAGAACGAATTCCTCGTGCACGCGCGGACAAGGAATCCGCTGATCGACCCGTGCGGCATTCTCCCGGGGAGACGCGCGGGCACGCCGCGCCGTGCGGGCTGGGCACACGACCGAGAATGGCGGAATGGGTAGGCGTGCGCGGTGGGCGGGGGCTGTTGCCCCGATCCTCGCGGCGCTCCTGGGGATCTGGCTGGCGGTGCGGCACATCGGCCGAACCGGGTATGGCCTGGACCGGACCGACGAGGGCCAGTACCTGCTGCTCATGGCCGACCCCCGCTCGGATCCGGCGACAGTGTTCGGGTTCGGCTATGTGTTGCATCCGCTGTACGCGCTGCTCGGCGGTGACGTCGAGGCGCTTCGGAACGCGGGCTTCGCCGTGACTGCGCTGGCCGCTGGAGTGCTCCTGGTCAGCGCGGCACGGCGGTGCGGCCTGGGGTGGCCCACCGCCCTCTCAGCGGGGGTCGCATCGGGTGGGGTGAGCGCGATCGGGTTCGCGTGGTTCCCGATGACGCCGAGCTACAACACGGTGGCCTTGTGGGGCTCCCTCCTGGTGGCCACCGGATTGGTGCAGGTCCGGCCGTCGCACTCGAGGTCGGATGCGCCGGCCGGTCAAAGTCGCCCTGGGGGTCGCAGTCGCCCTGGGGGTTCGTGGGCCGCTCGGGGAGGCTGGGCGCTGACGGGCGCCGGGGTCGCGGTGACCGGGATCGGCAAGCCGACGAGCGCCGCGATGACGTTCGTCATCGTGCTCGCCGCACTGCTGGTGATGTCAGCGGCCGACCCGGGGCCGGCGTGGCGAGAGCGCGCGCGGAACGCGCTAGCCGTAGCAGCCGGCGCCGTCGTCGTGGTGGCGTCCTTCGTGCTCGTGGCGCACCGCGGGGTCGGCGACCTCATCGGGGTCGTGACGGCCGGGGTGCGGGGAGTCGAGTTGCTCCAGGGCCACGAGCGGCTGCTTCGGTGGGATCCGCTCGACCTCGGGGCCGTGACGGAGGCGATCGGCTCTGCTGCCGGATCGAGGGAGCCCGATCCGGCAGCCCTGCAGGCCCTCTTGTGGCTTCCGTTGGCGACGCTCATCGCGCTCGGAACCCGAGCGGCGCTCGCCGCTCGTGCGTCACGGGACACGGTCGCACGCATCTCGAAGGGGGACCCGGCCACCAAGCCTCCGCGCGGGAGCCGTCGCGACGAGTTCGCCGTCGTCACGGGCCTGCTGCTGTTGCCGGCCTGCTACGCCTTCGGCACGAACGGCAACCTCTGGAGCGCTGCCGGGCGCGGCGCACCGCTGTGGGTCGCCGCCCTCGCGATCGCGGTCACCGGCTGGGGTGCCGCACGTAAGGGTGGGTCGCGGGACGCCGAGAGGAATCACCAGGCCCGCTTCGGCCTGGCGCTGCTGCTCGCGACCGCGCTGGCCGCAGGCGTGACGTCCGCGGCCAGCGACTACTACTACCGCTACCCGTCTCCCGGCAGCGGCGCCAACACCCCGGTCCAGGCCGTCATCGACGAGCGCGGCAACCGGCTGGAGTTGACCCCTGCGGACGCCGCATCGACGGCGACACTGCTGCCAGAGGGCCGGTCGCTGACCGGATCCGACATCCTGGACACCACCGGCGCATCCCCCGGTTACGTCTACCAACTCGGGGGCAGGGCGCTGGGGAGTTCCTGGCTCCTGGGCGGCTACCGCGGCAGCGGTGACGCAGCCAGGCACGCTCTGAGCCTCGAGCCCTGCGCGCGAATCGAAGGGGCCATCGTCCTCTACGCGCCGGCCTCCCCCCGGCGCATCGACACGATCTGGAGCGACCTGCGCGTCGACCCGGTGCGCGACTATCGGCGACTCTTCACGTTCCGGCATCTGCTGGGCTTCGACGTGCAGGTCCTCGCCCCGACCGAGGCGGGGCGCATGCGGTTGCGCTGCCGCGCAGGGTAAGGCCTTCGCGGAACCACGGACCCGTCCCAGGTAGGAGTGCGGTGGCCGCGCTTCTCGCCTCGTGACCCCCGCGGGCGCGATCGCTGACGTAGTGACCAGAATGGTCCGAATCACCAGGGCCGCTGACGTCAGCGCCGGGCGACACCAGCTGGGCACGAACGCACGAGGAGGTGACAGGTGCCGGTCAACATCCCGCGGGAGCTTCCCGCTCGACAGGTACTCCAGGACGAGAACGTCTTCGTCATGTCGACCGAGCGCGCCCAACACCAGGACATCCGGCCGCTGCGCATCGCGATCCTCAACCTCATGCCGACGAAGATCGCCACCGAGACGCACCTGCTCCGGCTGCTCGGCAACTCCCCGCTGCAGGTCGAGGTGACCCTCCTGCACATGGGCTCACACTGCTCCCGCAACACTCCTCCGGAGCACCTGGCAGCCTTCTACACAACCTTCGAGACCGTGCGTGAACTCCGCTTCGACGGACTCATCATCACCGGCGCCCCGGTGGAGCAGTTGGCATTCGAGGACGTCGACTACTGGGCCGAGTTGATCGATCTGCTCGACTGGAGCCGCGAGCATGTCTACTCGACGATGCACGTCTGCTGGGGTGCCCAGGCCGCGCTCTACCGGCATTACGGGGTCCCGAAATACCAGCTGCCCAGGAAGCTGTCCGGGGTCTTCGACCACGACGTCCTCGACGCTCGGACCCCGATCCTTTCCGGTTTCGACGAGGTCTTCCCAGCGCCGCACAGCCGGTACACCGAGATTCACGCCGCCGACATCCTCGCGGTGCCGCAGCTGAAGCTGCTCGCGACGTCAGCGGACGCTGGTGTCTACCTCGTGGGAAGCACCGACGGGCGCGAGCTGTACGTCACCGGTCACCCGGAGTACGAACGAGACACGCTCAAGCTCGAGTACGAACGGGACGTGGCCCGCAAACTGCCGATTGCCGTGCCGAACCACTACTTCCCCGGTGATGACCCGGCTCGACCGCCGCGGGTGACGTGGCGCTCACACGCCTTCCTGCTCTACGCGAACTGGCTCAACCACTGCGTCTACCAGGGCACGCCCTACAACCTGGAGAACTAAGTGCTCGCCCGCGGTGCCAGGGTCGGGGTCTGTGGACGGCTATGACCGCGGCAGCCGCCGCCACTGCGCCGCGAGCCGCTGCCGCGGTGACAGCCGGAACTCGCTCGCCCGCCTGGCGGCCGGACCGCCAGTCGGCACCGCGCCGGGCAGTCTGACCGCGATCTCGGCACCCAGACTCCAGCCATCCGCGAGCCGCAGATGATCCCCGCTCCAGAACCGGCCGGGGTCATACCAATTGGCGGGTCGTCCGGGTTCGAGCAGGCCCATCGCCTCGTAGGTGACGGCGACGACCTCCGCGCAGTAGGCCGCGGCCTGAGTCTGCATGGAGGCCGGTTGCATGCCTTGCGCTGCCTGCGTCCTGTGCGCCACGGCGCGCCCGGGGAACGTAATCTGCGGCATCGACCAGCGACGCCCGCGCAACCAACGCAAACCGAGCGTGGCCGTCGTCGGGAACGCCGTCCCGTCCCAGCGCGCGATGGTGCGCAGCACGGCATCCTCCTGGGCCGCGTGGACCTCGGGAGTGAGCTGCCGCATCCACGCGTCCTGGCCATAGGTGAGGGTCCAGCGCTCGACGGCGGCCCGTAGGTCGTGGAGCTGCACACCACGGTGATGGTCTCCGGTCCACAGGTCTGTGAGCGACCGACCGAGCTCGGCGTGCCACATCATCGGCGGCAGGTCCTCGAGCACGACGGCCATGCCGACGTGGTTGACCGGAGCGTTGGTCGCGATCCGGATGGCGCGATCGGCGTTGGAGCGCCCGCGAAAGACCCAGACGTCTCCGGTGCGGGCTGCGTCCACGGCCGCGTCGAGGGCGATGCCCGTAGCTGCGCGTCTTTCGGCCATGCGGGCCAGTCTTTCCCACCCCGGCTCGCCTTTCCCACCAGGCCTGTCTTTCCACTC
>JAUNUZ010000265.1 GCA_030537915.1 Micrococcales bacterium | reverse complement strand
TCGGCGCCGGTGTCCTCCTGGATCTGGTTGATCATCTTGCCCTTCGGGCCGATGACCTCACCGATCTTGTCGACGGGCACCTGGACGCTGATGACGCGAGGAGCATAAGGGCTCATCTCGTCCGGAGCGTCGATGGCCTCGGTCATGACGTCGAGGATGTGCAGGCGGGCATCACGGGCCTGAGTCAGCGCCCCGCCGAGGACCGAGGCGGGGATGCCGTCCAGCTTGGTGTCGAGTTGGATCGCCGTGACGAACTCCCGCGTGCCGGCGACCTTGAAGTCCATGTCGCCGAAGGCATCCTCGGCCCCGAGGATGTCGGTGAGCGCCGCATATTGGGTCTGACCGTCGATCTGCGAGGAGATGAGGCCCATCGCGATGCCCGCAACCGGGGCGCGCAGCGGCACACCGGCGTTGAGCAGCGAAAGCGTCGAGGCGCAGACGGAGCCCATGGACGTCGACCCGTTGGAGCTGAGCGCCTCGGACACCTGACGGATCGCGTAGGGGAACTCCTCGCGGGTCGGCAGCACCGGCATGAGGGCGCGCTCGGCGAGGGCGCCGTGCCCGGTCTCGCGACGCTTGGGGCTGCCGACGCGACCGGTCTCACCGGTGGAGTAGGGCGGGAAGTTGTAGTTGTGCATGTAGCGCTTCCGCTTCACCGGCGACAACGTGTCGAGTTGCTGCTCCATGCGAAGCATGTTCAGCGTCGTGACGCCCATGATCTGGGTCTCGCCACGCTCGAAGATCGCGGAGCCGTGCACCCGCGGGAGCACCTCGACCTCGGCACCCAGGGCGCGGATGTCGGCCAGGCCGCGACCGTCGATGCGAACCTTCTCGCGCAGCACGCGCTCGCGGACGAGCTTCTTCTGCACCGCGCGGTAGGCCGCCGAGATCTCCTTCTCGCGGCTCTCAAAGGGCTTGCCGGGACCTGCCAGCTCGGCCTTGAGCTCGGCCTTGTAGGAGTCGAGCTGGGCTTCGCGTTCGGCCTTGCCCGAGATCGCCAGCAGGTCGCGCAGCTTGTCGATCGTGAAGGCCTCGGCGGCGTTGTAGGCGTCGTCTTCGTACTCGAGGAAGACCGGGAACTCCTGGACCGGCTTGGCGGCCTCCGTGGCGAGCTCCATCTGCGCCTTGCACAGCGTGGCGATGAACTTCTTGCTCGCCTCCAGACCACCGGCAACGACCTCTTCGGTCGGAGCCTGCTTGCCCTCGTTCTTCACGAGGTTCCAGGTGGAGTTGGTGGACTCGGCCTCGACCATCATGATCGCGACGTCCTGGCTGCCGTCCTCGGCCGTCACGACCCGGCCGGCGACGACCATGTCGAAGACCGAGCGCTCGGTGTCGGAGAAGTTCGAGAAGGCGACCCACTGCCCGTCGATGAGCGAGACACGCACCGCACCGACAGGGCCGGAGAACGGCAGACCAGAGATCTGTGTCGAGGCACTCGCAGCGTTGATGGCAACGACGTCGTACTGGTGGTCCGGGTTGAGCGATAGGACCGTGATGACGACCTGAACCTCGTTGCGCAGACCCTTCTTGAAGGTCGGACGCAGCGGGCGGTCGATGAGGCGACAGGTGAGGATCGCGTCGGTGCCGGGACGGCCCTCGCGGCGGAAGAAGCTGCCCGGGATCTTGCCCGCGGCATACATGCGCTCTTCGACGTCGACGGTCAGGGGGAAGAAGTCGAAGCCCTCGCGCGGGTGCTTGCCCGCGGTCGTCGTCGACAGAAGACAGGTGTCGTCATCCAGATACGCGACGACCGCGCCACCCGCCTGCTTGGCCAGGCGGCCGGTCTCGAAACGGACCGTGCGGGTGCCGAATGCGCCGTTATCGATAACGGCTTCGGCGAATGTGATGTCTGGACCCTCCATGGGTCCTCCTTTTCTCGATCAATTCATCGCGTGCATCGTCGTTGTGCACGGGCGTCCTTCTGCGTGCCGATCGCGGGTGAGGCGCGCGGCACTCCGATCTCACGCTCAGCGCGCGACCGGAATCTTTGGGGCCAGGAAGGCAGGCGGGTATGCCGAAAGGGCGACTCCCGAGTGGGAGCCGCCCTGCGGGGTCGTGGCGCTCGCGGTCAGCGTCGCAGACCCAGTCGCTTGATGAGCGAGCGGTAGCGCGCGATGTCCGTCGTCTCGAGGTAGCGCAGCATGCGCTTGCGGCGACCGACGAGCAGGAGCAGGCCGCGGCGGCTGTGGTGGTCATGCTTGTGCATCCGGGAGTGCTCCGTCAGGTCCTTGATGCGCTGCGTCAGCATCGCGACCTGCACCTCAGGAGAACCGGTGTCGCCCTCAACCGTGGCGTACTCGGACATGATCGTCTGCTTGGTCTGGGAATCCAGGGGCATGAACAGGCTCCTCCATAAGGGTAATTGCGCGGTGCACCAGGGTCGGATTCCCTGGGCGCTCTCTCATCCGCGGCCGGAACACGGCAAGTGTTGACGCTACCAGCGACGACACGCCGGGCCCTAATCCGCTCCTGGCGCGTCCGTTCCACCAGAGGCGTCGGCTCTGCCTGGATCCTGTGAATCGGGCCTACGATTATGCGGACCGGCTACCCAGATCGGCCGGCCCGACAGCATCTCGCCGCCCGTCACCGCGTGTAGAGCAGTGCCTCGTAGGCATAGCGGATGTGAGACTCGACGGCCGCTGCGGCAGTGTCTCCCTCCCCCGACGCCACGGCGTCGACGATCGTGCGATGCCCGCGGCACAGCCGCGTCGAGATCTGTCGCCAGGCGCCGGTGGCCTGGCAGGATTGCAGGATCGGCAAGCGCATCGACGCGCGGATCGCCGTCGTGATGTCGGCGACGAGGCGATTGCCGCCGGCCTCGGCCAGCGCGATGTGGAAATCGGAGTCGAGGTCGTTGAACTCCTCGCGATCCAGGCCCGGGGTCTCCATGCGGGTCAGCAGCACCTCCAGCCCACGTAGCGCCTCGGCATCTCGTTGCCGGGCCGCGAGCCGCACGCTGCCCCGCTCGAGCATGACGCGAGCATCCACGACGTCTGGCATCGGGAAGTTCGCCAGCGCCACATGTAGACGCAGGAAGCGGGTCAGGGCCTCACTGGGCATCGCGGCCACCGTCGTACCCGCGTCGCGACCGGCGCCGACCGCGGAGGCAAGCACCCCCTGCGCCGCAAGCGCGCGGATCGCCTCCCGGACGGCGGCGCGGCTGACCCCGAGCATCGAGGCGAGGTCGCGCTCGGCCGGTAGGCGGTCACCGACCGTGAGCACGCCGGCGTAGATCTGCTCCTCGATGCGATCGACGACGAGTTCGTAGGCGCGCGGCTGGGCGACCGGCCGCCACGCACGGTAGGCCAAGCGCGTCGAATCCGTCGTGGGAACGGTCACGATCTCACCTCGATCAGCCGACCTGACACCCTCGGCTCTGGATTCGGGTGGAAAATGCGCGCAGGTGCCCCAGTTCGGCTGCCCGGCCCAGATACCCGCCGACGGTGGTGCTTGACGCGCAACACCGGCAATTCTACTTTACGTCTAATGGTCTGACCATTGATCGGTCCTGGCACATCCCCTCGAGCTCGGAGTTGCGCTCATGATTGCGGCCTTTCAGCCAGAGCTGGCCCCGCTGGGGTCACTCGCCCTTTCGGCGCTCGTCGCCTGCCTGCCCCTGCTGACGATCTTCCTCACCCTGGGAGCCCTGCGCTGGAAGGCGCACATCGCCGGCCTCAGCGCGCTGGCCGTGGCTCTTATCGTCGCGATCCTCGTCTACAAGATGCCTGCGCTGCTGGCTTTGAACTCCGCGGTCGAGGGCGCCGTCTTCGGCCTCTTCCCCATCATGTGGATCGTCTTCAACGCGATCGTGCTCTACGAGGTCACCGTCGTCAGTGGCCGTTTCGAGGATCTGCGCAAGGTCTTCGACCTGATCTCCGATGACCCGCGCGTGCAGGCAATCGTCATCGCGTTCTGCTTCGGCGGGCTCATGGAGGCCCTTGCCGGCTTCGGCGCCCCCGTTGCCATCACCGGCGTCATGCTCATGGCGGTCGGTTTCTCCGCACTGCGCGCCGCGACCGTCGTCCTGCTGGCCAACACCGCGCCCGTCGCCTTCGGAGCGATCGGCACCCCGATCCTCACAGCCGGTCGCCTCACGCACATCGATCCGGCGACGATCGGCGCCTACGTCGGGCACCAGACCCCGATCATCGCCTTCTTCGTGCCCCTGTTCATCTGCTT
>JAUNUZ010000264.1 GCA_030537915.1 Micrococcales bacterium | reverse complement strand
GTCGCCACAGCGCCGGGGCAGGAGTGTCTCGTTGTCGACCCGGGTATCGGGGTCGTCGACCGCCTCGAGGAGGTGCTGCGCGAGCATCGACTCAAGCCGGCTGCGGTCCTGCTCACCCACGGTCACCTCGACCACGTCTACTCCGTGACGCCCGTCTGCGGCGCACGGGGGATCGCCGCACACATCCACCAGGAAGACCGCTACCGGCTCGTCGACCCGCTCGGATCGATGGACCCGGGGGTGATCGCGATGCTCGAGACCCAGTTCGGGCAGAAGGCGACGTGGCACGAGCCCGACAACGTCATCGATATGACCGACGGGCAGTCGCTCTCGATCGCCGGACTCGACCTATCGGTCCTGCACGCGCCGGGCCACACCGAGGGGTCGGTGATGTTCCGGACTGAGCAGGTGCCGGACGCCCTCCCCGCCGACTCGGGGCTGACCCGCACGATCTTCGCCGGGGACGTGCTGTTCAACGGCGGTATCGGCCGCACCGACCTGCCGGGCGGAAGCGACTCCGCAATGACGGCCAGTCTGCGCGACGTCGTGCTCGCCCAGCCCGACGACGCTCTCGTCTTCCCCGGTCACGGCCCCGCGACGACGATCGGCCGCGAGCGCGTCGCCAACCCGTACCTGCAAGGACTCTGACGTGAGCCAGAAGATCGCCCCGCTGTCCGGGTTCCCGGAGTGGCTACCCGGCGAGCGCCTCGTCGAGCAGCAGGTCCTGGACATCATCCGCGAGACGTTCGAACTACACGGCTTCGTGAACATCGAGACGCGGGCCGTCGAGCCCGTCGATCGCCTGCTTGGCAAGGGCGGCGACGCGGACAAGGAGATCTACGGCATCTCGCGCCTGGCGGCCGAGCCCGACGGCGGCGATCGCAGCCAGGTCGCGCTCGGTCTGCACTTCGACCTGACCGTCCCCTTCGCCCGCTACGTGCTGGAGAACGCAGGCAAGCTGACCTTCCCGTTCCGGCGCTACCAGATCCAGAGGGTATGGCGGGGGGAGCGCCCGCAAGAGGGTCGCTATCGCGAGTTCACCCAGGCTGACATCGACATCATCTCAGCCGGTGAGCTGCCCTTCCACTACGAAGCCGAGGTCCCGCTCGTCATCGCCGACACCTTCTCTCGGCTGCCGATCGGCCCCTACCGGATTCAGGTCAACAATCGCAAGATTCCCGAGGGCTTCTACCTAGGCATCGGCTTCTCACCGGAGCAGATTGCCGGAGTCCTGCGAATCGTCGACAAGCTCGACAAGATCGGCGTCGAGGGTGTTGCGCAGGCGCTCCTGGAGGCCGGGGCTTCCCTGGAGCAGGCAGAGAAGTGCCTCGCGCTGGCAAACATCAGCGCAAAGGATCTGTCCTTCGTCGACCAGGTGCGTGACCTCGGCATTTCGCACGAAACGCTCGAGTCCGGGCTCGCCGAGCTGAGCGCAGTCATGCAGGCCGGTATCGCGCACGCCCCCGGCATCCTCGTCGCCGACCTGCGCGTCGCCCGCGGCCTGGACTACTACACCGGCACGGTCTACGAAACCCAGCTCGTCGGGCAGGAGAGCTACGGATCGGTGTGCTCCGGCGGTCGCTACGACTCCCTAGCCTCCGACGGCCGCGCCACCTATCCGGGGGTCGGGATCTCTATCGGTGTGACGCGCCTGCTCGCCCGCCTGCTGCCCGCGGGCGCGATCGGGACGACCCGCCCTACGCCGACGTGCGTGCTCATTGCGCTCGGGGCCGAGCAGGACCGCGCCCAGGCTTCGTCACTGGCCGCTGCACTGCGCTCGCGCGGCATCGCCACCGAGGTGGCGCCGACCGCGGCGAAGTTCGGCAAGCAGATTCGGTATGCGGATCGGCGCGGTATTCCCTACGTCTGGTTCCCGCCGACCGAGCCGGATGCTGCCCACTCGGTCAAGGACATTCGCTCGGGGGAGCAGGTCGACGCCGATCCGGGCCACTGGCTCCCGCCCGCCGACGACCTGCATCCTCGTCTGGTCGGCCCCGTGGATTCGGCCCAGTAAGGGTGGTTCGACGCAGCCTCTGACCGAAGGTGGGCGCTCAGGCCACCACCCATCGCAGCAGCGCTGGATGCGGCCGAAACCGCGGCAGTCGGTCGGCGAGTAGCGCGGACAGCCAGACGCCGGCGAGGCAGCTCAGATCCCCGCTGTGGTGGGCGGGTCCGGGCGCGCGAGCTCGGCGGGGAGCTTGAGCCCGCGCGAGCGAAGCTCGAGGTTCGCAAGGCGTCGGACCACCGCTATGTCACCTGCGCGCCAGTCCCCGACCGGGTCGTCGCTGATTGCGGCCAGCTTGGGCATCGGCTGATTCGCCAGGGCGCGTAGGGCGAAGAGGTCCAGGTCCGGATCCGCGTCGATGAAGTGGCTGGCCGCGGCAGCGCGCCGATAGAAGCCGATCCGCACGACGAGCCACGGGACGACGACCAGCAGGATAGGGGCGGCCGAGGTCGCGATGCCCAGGGCGAGACCGAGCCGCTGGATGCGCTGCGCGAAGTCCCAGCCCGCGCCGGCGACATCGCCACCAGTGCTCGACATGCCCAGGAACGCCTTCTCCAGCGCGTCGCCGGCTATCGGCACGTCGCGGACGCGGGCGGCCGTGTCCAGCATCGTTGTCGTGAAGCCGCTGCCCGCCTTGTTTATGCGCAGCGCGGGCTGAGCGAGCCCGACGATCAGGTCATTGACCCAAGCGCCGAACCACACCCAGACCAGAGTCCAGGTCACGATCGTCACGTCGAGGATCATCTGCCCGAGTCGACGGCGGGGCGTCTGCGCATACCACATGGGCTCATCCTGCCTGCCCGATCGGCCGGTGCCGCTGCGAACCGCGGGTGCTCGGTCGACCTACGATGGCCGGCGTGTGCCCCCGACCCTCGACGCCTGCTCCGGACGCGTTGACGGCCGCGGCCCGCGATTGGCTCGCGCCCCTGCAGGTCGAGCGTGGTCTGGCCCTGAACAGCTCGCGCTCCTACGCCCGTGACCTGGTGCGTTACCGCGAGTACCTCGCCGCTCGGCGGGTCGTTGACCCGCTGGATGTGACGCCGACACTGGTCGCGGGCTTCGTCGTGGCGCTTCGTCAGGGCTGCCCGCAGCACCCCCCGCTCGCAGCCTCGTCGACCGCCCGCGCGCTCATCGCGGTCCGCGGCCTGCATCGCTTCCTGCTCCTGGAGGGGCGGACCCCGACCGACCCCACCGCCGATGTCAGCCCGCCCACGACGGGCCGCCGGCTGCCCAAGGCGCTCACGGTCGCCCAGGTCGAGGCCGTGCTGGCGGGCACCGGGGATGGCTCGACGCCGGAGTCGCTGCGCGACCGCGCCCTCGTCGAGCTGCTCTACGGCACCGGGGCCCGGATCGGCGAAGCGATGGCCCTCGACGTCGACGATCTGCAGGTACCCACCGCCGGCGAGGGACTCACCGGCGCCGATGTGGTCCGCCTCATCGGCAAGGCCGGCAAGCACCGGATCGTGCCCGTCGGCAGCTACGCACGCGCAGCAATCGAGGCTTATCTCGTGCGCGGTCGCCCGGCCCTGGCCGCGAACTCCGGTGTCAGCCGGGGTGGTCACGGCGGCCCGGCGCTCTTCCTCGGCCGGCGCGGAGGGCGGCTGTCGCGGCAGAGTGCCTGGCACGTCATCTCGCGGGCCGCGGCGTCGGCGCAGGCCGCCGGTGGACCGGCAACCGAGGGTCTGTCCGCGCTCGTCAGCCCCCACGTCTTTCGGCACTCCTACGCGACACATCTCCTCGAGGGCGGCGCCGACGTCCGGGTCGTGCAGGAGTTGCTCGGGCACGCCTCGGTGACGACGACGCAGATCTACACGTATGTCACCATCCAACAACTGCGCGAGGTCTACGCCCAGGCCCACCCCCGCGCCCGCTGAGCTACCCCGCTATGTGAGCCCGCAGACCGGATCGGCGGATTCAGAGCTCGACACGACTGCGCGAGTCGGCTCGCCGCGCTGAGCGGGCCGGGCCTGTGCGCGACCGCTGATAAAGTCGGGCGAGGCCGACCGCCGGGTGTCGACGGCCAGTCACGGCCACCAGGCTGACCCGCGACCGACGTCGACGAAGGAGTGGCACACCTATGGCCATGCACCAGACCGCCTCGGTAGGCACGCCGACTGCCGCGTCCGAGGAGGAATCCCCCCCGATCTCACCTCAGGAGCGCACCCCCCTGCCCAGCGGC
>JAUNUZ010000263.1 GCA_030537915.1 Micrococcales bacterium | reverse complement strand
GCGCCCAGGAGCGAGGCGCCGTGGCCGATCGAGGCGAAAGCGAACTGCCACAACAGGATGGCCAGAGCAGACGTGAGAACCAGGGCCACGACCTTGACGGTGAGCGTCTGGAGCATGGGGGTGTGCGTCCGCGGCCAGGCATCCATCGGGTCACGGCGCGCACTCACAGGTCACCTATCGACCCGCGGACGCCGAACTGAATGGACGTCTTGCGGCGAAAGGGTAGGTCGGCCGGGTGAGCGTGGGCACCCGCCGCGATTGGGCGACACCCGGGCCGCAGCCAAGCCAGCGACATGCTCGGGCCCGGCACGATAGCCTCCAAGCACGCCAGCACATGTCCCGAGGCCAACGGTGGTGATTCGGGGTTGCGCATGCAGCGCGCTTCCGGCCACCCATGCCGATGGCGCGCGAGGACCGGCCGGAGATCCCGGTGGTCCCGGCAGCGAAGGAGTGTTCGTGACCGACAAAGACGTCGTTTCTCAGCGGGCCGCCGAGGCCTTCGGCGTGGACCACCACGAGAACGTCATCGGCATCCCCAAGATCATGTCCGACGGCGGTCCGGAGACCATCCGGTTCATCGACCAGGACGGTCAGCGAATCCGCAATGAGGTCAATCTGCCTTACGACCCGTATGTCGACCGGATGACCGAAGAGGACGGGCAGCGGCTCTATCGCGACATGGCCCTCATTCGGCGCTTCGACGCCGAGGGCACCGCGCTGCAACGCCAGGGCGAGCTCGGCTTGTGGCCCGGGCTGCTCGGCCAGGAGGCGGCGCAGGTCGGCATCGGCCGGGCGATGCGCCCGCAGGACTACGCCTTCCCCAGCTATCGCGAGCATGGGGTGGCCTGGTGTCGCGACGTCGACCCCGTCAACCTCCTCGGCATGTTCCGAGGAGTCAACAACGGCGGCTGGGACCCCAACGAGAAGAACTTCCACCTCTACACGATCGTCATCGGCAACCAAGCGCTGCACGCGGTCGGCTATGCCATGGGCATCCAACGCGACGGCGCCTATGGCACCGGCGATGCCGACCGCGACGCCGCCGTCGTCACGTTCTTCGGCGACGGCGCGACGAGCCAGGGTGACATCAACGAGGCCTTCGTCTTCGCGGCGGTCAACCAGAGCCCGATCGTCTTCTTCTGCCAGAACAACCAGTGGGCGATCAGCGAGCCCAACGAACGGCAGACACGCATCCCTCTCTACCAGCGCGCCCGCGGCTTCGGCTTCCCCGGTGTGCGGGTCGACGGCAACGACGTGCTGGCCTGCTACGCGGTCGGCCAGCACGCGCTGGAGCAGGCGCGCAGCGGGCAGGGGCCCTTCCTCATCGAGGCCTATACGTATCGGATGGGGGCCCACACGACCTCGGACGACCCGACGAAATACCGCGACTCCGCCGAGCTGGACATCTGGAGGGACCGCGACCCGCTGCTGCGCCTCAAGACCTTCCTGCTCAGCCTGCATGCCACCAGGCAGGAGTTCTTCGACGCCGTGGACGCCGAGGCCGACGAGCTCGCCAAGCGGATCCGCAAGGAGTGCCAGGAGATGCCCGACCCGTCCCAGGAGCAACTCTTCGACAGGGTGTATGTCGACGACCACCCGGGTCTGGCCCGCGAACGCGAGGAATTCTTCGCCTACCAAGCCGGCTTCGTCGACTCCGACCAGGCGAGCCAGGAGGGTGCGCGATGACCCGCCTCACGCTCGCAAAGGGGATCACCGCCGGGCTGCGTCGCGCGATGGAGGCCGATCCCAAGGTGCTCGTCATGGGCGAGGACGTCGGACGACTCGGGGGCGTCTTCCGCGTCACCGAGGGCCTGCAGAAGGACTTCGGGGAGGACCGAGTCATCGATACTCCGCTCGCCGAGTCCGGCATCGTCGGCACGGCGATCGGCCTGGCGATGCGCGGCTACCGGCCCGTCGTCGAGATCCAGTTCGACGGCTTCGTCTACCCCGCCTTCGACCACATCACGAGCCAGGTCGCCAAGATGTACGCGCGCTCGCGCGGCCACGTGCGCCTGCCGATGGTGATCCGCATCCCGTGCGGCGGCGGCATCGGCGCAGTCGAACACCACAGCGAGTCCAACGAGGCGTACTTCTTGCACAGCGCCGGCCTGCGGGTCGTCGCGTGCAGCAACGCCGAGGACTCCTACTGGATGATCCAGCAGGCGATCGCGACCGACGACCCAGTGATCTTCTTCGAACCCAAACGGCGTTATCACGACCGGATGGAGGTCGACGAGGGCGCCGCCTCCGCGCCCCGGCCGTTCTCTGCGGCCGTCGTGGCGCACGAGGGCAGCGACGTCACCGTCGCCTGCTACGGGCCCATGGTCAAGACGTGCCTGCAGGCAGCGCAGGCCGGTGCGCTCGAGGGGAGGTCGCTGGAGGTCGTCGACCTGCGCGGCCTCAACCCGCTGGACACCGACACACTCTTCGCGTCGGTGCGCAAGACGGGTCGGCTCGTCGTCGTGCACGAGGCATCGCAGTTCATGGGCTTTGGCGCCGAGATCGCCGCGCAGGCGATGACCGACTGCTTCTATTCGCTCGAGGCGCCGGTCATCCGCGTCACGGGGCTGTCGATCCCCTACCCGGCGAGCAAACTGGAAGAGGTCTTCCTGCCTGACCTGGACCGGGTGCTGGACGGCGTCGACCGGTCGCTGGCCTACTGATCGCGAAGGGGAGACGACATGGGAATCAGGATGTTCAACCTGCCCGATCCGGGCGAAGGTCTCACCGAAGCCGAGATCGTCAGCTGGAAGGTGAAGCCCGGCGACGTGGTGAAGGTCAACGACGTCGTGGTCGAGATCGAGACGAGCAAGTCACTCGTGGAGCTTCCGATCCCTTGGGAGGGCACGGTAGGGGAGCTGCTGGCCAGCGAGGGTGACGAGGTCCTGGTCGGCGCCCCGATCGTCACGATCGAGGTCGCGGGTGCAGGTGATCCCGTGCCTGCTGCTGATACCCCCACTACTGCGGCTCCGGCCGTGCCACCGTCCGCGCCTGCTGGCGCGGTTGCCGACGTGAAGCCCGCCCGCGAGCCCAATCTCGTGGGTTATGGCGCTATCTCCGGGGCGACGACCCGAAGGGCCCGCAAGACGGCCCCCGCTCCGAGCGCGCCCGCCCCCGCTCCTGCGGCAGCCACTTCTCTGCCGGCGGTGGCGCCCGATCCGGCGGCTCGACCGCTGGCCAAGCCGCCGGTCCGCAAGTACGCCAAGGATCGCGGGGTCGACCTCGCGGCCGTCTCCGCAACGGGATGCGAGGGGACCGTCACCCGCGACGACATCGACGGCTACCTCGACGATTCCGCGATGGGAGCCGCCCCGGCGGCGGACCCGCGTGCAGCTGTTGCGGGAGCGCGAGCAGCGACCCCGGCCGGGCAGCGCCCCGGCGAGCGCGAAACGCGCATCCCCATCAAGGGCGTCCGCAAGATGACGGCGCAGGCGATGGTGGGGTCGGCCTTCACGGCGCCGCACGTCACGGAGTTCGTCACGATCGACGTCTCGGCGACCATGGATCTCGTCGAGCGACTCAAGGGCGACCGCGAGTTCCGCGACGTCAAGGTAACTCCGCTGCTCGTCGTCGCCAAGGCGCTGCTGCTGGCCTGCCGCCGCAACCGCGGCGTCAACGCGACGTGGGACCAGGGCGCGCAGGAGATCGTGCAGAAGAACTACGTCAACCTCGGCATCGCGGCGGCCACCCCGCGGGGGCTCGTCGTCCCCAACGTCAAGGACGCGGATGCGATGACGATGCGCGAACTCGCCGACGCCATCGCAGCGCTCGTCGCCACCGCCCGTGCTGGACGCACGCAGCCGGCCGACATGTCCGGCGGGTCGATCACCATCACGAACGTCGGCGTCTTCGGCGTCGACACGGGCACCCCGATCATCAACTCCGGTGAGTCCGCGATTCTCGCCTTCGGGGCGATCCGACGGATGCCGTGGGTCGTCACCGACGCCGCCGGGAGCGAGAGCATCGTGCCGCGCTGGGTGACGACTCTCGGGCTGAGCTTCGACCACCGTCTCGTCGACGGCGACCTCGGCTCCCGTTTCCTGGCCGATGTAGCCGCCATCCTGTCCGACCCGACGCGAGGCCTCGTCTGGGGCTGAGCGTCCGAGCCCGAAAAATCCCGGAGTCGAACCCGGCGATCGGTCGGAGGCGGGCTGAAGGCAGCGTGCAGCCTTCCCGAGTCTCGAGCGGGGAGGGGGTCACTGTCCCTTGAGGCGCATGAGGTCGCG
>JAUNUZ010000262.1 GCA_030537915.1 Micrococcales bacterium | reverse complement strand
TCCTCGTCATCGTGCACGCGCATCACCCCGAGGCGCTGCCGATCTTCCCGCTCGTCCACGGCTGAGTACGGTCGGTTCGGCGACGGACGCCGTGCAGGGCCCATCGACCAGAGCGCCCACACGACCAGCACCGGCTGAAAGTGCTGTCAGGTGCCGCGGCTCTTGTCGTCCGGCCCCCGGAGCAGGCCCGGAGCAGGACCGGGACGAAGTATGTGAGAGCTCCCTCGCCCGCGGGCGCCACGCGACATTACGGTGGACTCCATGGGCGACTTCACGCTGTCCGGTCATGCGGGTGAGCTGCGAGCTGCGTCCTGGGACGTCGCCCCCAGTCGCTACGTCGTCATCCTCGTGCACGGCTACGGCGAGCACATCGACCGCTACGCCCACGTGGCTGCTGCGTTCAATGCGGACGGCGCCAGCGCCTACGCGGTCGATCATCTCGGGCACGGTCGCTCCGCGGGCGAGCGGGTCGTCTTCGAGGACGTCGAGAAGGTCGTGGACGACGTCCACCTCCTTGCTCAGCGCGCCCGTGCCGAGGTGCCCGGCGTGCCGATGGTCCTTCTCGGACACTCGATGGGCGGCCTCATCGCAGCCCGTTACCTGCAGCGATACCCAGACGAGCTGGCATGCGGCGTCCTGTCGGGCCCGCTGCTGCGCGCAACCGAACTCATCGACCCGCTGCTCGCGGCGCCTCAGATCCCCGATATCGCGCTCGACCCGGCGACGCTCTCGCGTGACCCTGCGGTCGGCGAGGCTTATGCGGCCGACCCGCTCATCTGGCACGGCCCGTTCAAGCGTCCGATGCTCGAGGCGCTCAAGGCCGGTACAGCTGCGGTAGGCGCCGGGGGCCGCTTTGGCGTGCCAGTGCTCTGGGTGCACGGCGAAGGTGACCAGATCGTGCCGATCGAGGGCACGCGCTCGGTATGGGAATCCCTCAAAGGCGACCAAGCGCAGGAGAAGTCCTACGTCGAGGCGCGCCACGAGATCTTCAACGAGACGAACCGGGACGAGGTCATCGCGGACGTGCTCGCGTTCGTGAATCGGCACGTCTGAGCGGGCCGCACGGCGAAGTGGGCCACGGTTAGCCGACCTGGCAAGGGAGTGAACGTGGACTACAGCGACATGGCGACCGCCTCGGCGGGCCAGACCGCGCGGGCGATCCGGTGCAAGGAGATCTCCCCCACCGAGGCGGTGGGCGCCGCGATCGACCGGATCGAACGCCTCAACCCCCACCTCAACGCGTTCGTCTACTGCGCCTTCGACGAAGCGCGAGCGGTCGCCGCGCAGGCGGATGACCTTGTCGCCTCCGGGATCCAGGACCTGCCGCCTCTGCTCGGCGTGCCGAGTGCCATCAAGGACCTCTTCGATTTCGTGCCCGGATGGCCAGCCACATTCGGGGGCATCCCGGCGTTGCACGACTTCAGCCCGCCCGCCACCTGCCTGTGGGCCGAGCGGATGCAGGCGGCGGGCGCGATCCTGCTCGGCAAGACGAACAGCCCGGTGCTGGGCTTCCGCGGCACGTGCGACAACCCGCTCTTCGGCGCAACGGGCAACCCGTTCGACCCGGCCCGCAACAGCGGCGGTTCCTCCGGGGGCGCCGCCGCAGCGGTGGCCTCCGGGATGCTGCCGATCGCCGAAGCCACCGACGGGGGTGGTTCGATACGCATCCCGGCGTCCTGGTGCGGGGTCGTCGGCATGAAGTCCTCCTGGGGCCGTGTGCCGGTCGTCACTCGCCCCAACGCCTTCGGCGGCATCAACCCGTTCGTGTGCGAAGGCGCGGTAGCGCGCACGACAGAAGATCTCGCGCTGGCGCTGGCCGTGGTGTCCGGTCTGCACCCCGGTGATCCCTTAGCCCGAGGCGACGCTTTCACCGTCGAGGGCGCCCTGCCTCGGATGGCGCGCGGCGTCAGTGGCCTGCGGATCGCCTACAGCCCCGACCTGGGGGGCTTCCCGGTAGAGCCGGGCGTCCGGGGCGTCGTCGAGGCGGCCTTGAGCGCCTTCGAGGAGGCCGGTGGAAGCGTCGAGCTCGTCGAGACGCGCCTGCCGCGGGACAGTCAGGAGTTGGCTCGGGGCTGGTGCCGCCTCATCTCGGCGCGCAACTACCAGGCGGTGCTCTCACTGCGCAACGCGGGATTCGACGGGATGGGGCGCGATGCCGACCAGCTGCCGCCCGCGCTGCGCGACTACCTGGCCGAGGCCGCGCGGATGACGGTCCAGGAGTTCGAGGCCCTGCAGGTCATGCGCACGGAGGTCTACGACTTCGTCCAGTCGTTCTTCACCGGCCGACAGGGAACATCGGATGGCTCCGCGGGCTTCGATCTGCTCGTCTGCCCGACGACCGCCGCAACGGCCGTCCCCAACGGCCCCCGCGGTGAGACGGTCGGTCCGCTGCAGGTCAACGGTGCGGAGGTCGACCCCTATATCGGCTGGTGCCTGACGTTCCCGATGAACTTCTCCGGTCATCCGGCCGCCTCCGTCCCGGCCGGCATGCTCGCCGGCTTGCCCGTCGGGCTGCAGGTCATCGGCCCGCTCGGAGCCGACGCGGACGTACTTGCTGCGGCTTGGGCCGTCGAACAGGTCCGCCCGTGGGCCCACACCTACTCCGAGACGGAGCTGTCGCGGGCTCACATGAGGCGCGAATAGGTGACGAAGGCTGCGGCGCCGACGAGCAGTTGAGCGATGAGCAGGAAGAACAGGATCATCGCCACCTCGGCGCCCAGTCCGATAGCGATGACAGCTGCGCCGGTGAGGGGGAAGGACAGCAGGCCGAGCACCGCGAGCGCCCTGGTGAGGACCTCGTCCTCCCGTTCGTCACCCTGCTGGGTGAAGGCCCGCTCGAAGGTGGTCGCGCCATCGGGGTCGCGCGTCAGGCGCCAGGCCATCACGATGACCGCCAGAACTCCGACCGCGGCACCCTGCAGGAAACCGACCCCCATGTTGCCGGGAGCGCGTGCGCGCAGAAGCAGGCCGAGCCCGATGACGACGGCCAGCACGGCCATGGCGCCGAGCAGTCCGTAGACCTTTTGGCGTGACGTGAGTTCAGTCCTCGACATGGAAGATCTCCTCTACTGCGCGATCAAAATGGCGGGCGATGGCGATGGCAAGCGGCAGTGACGGGTCGTAGCGGCCGGTCTCGATGGAGTTGACGGTCTGCCGAGAGACCCCCAGGACCCCACCGAGCTCACGCTGGGAGAGACCCGAGGAGAGTCGCAGTTCGCGGACGTCGTTGCGCACCCACGCCTCCTTTCGCTGTCGGTGACAAGTGGCCTTGTCATGTCAAGGTTACTTGTCTCAGACTGGGCGGGTCAAGGTCGCTTGTCTTCGCACAGCGCGCCGCCATCGCTCAGGCACATGGGATAGACCATCCTCATGAACCCCACGATGCTGCCTGCGGATCTCATCGACGGGCTCGACATCCGCTCCGCGACGCCGGTCGCCGGTGGCGACATCGCCTCGGCTTACCGCCTCGACACCAGCGACGGGCCGCTCTTCTGCAAGACCCACCCCGCACCGACGCCGGGGCTCTTCGAACGGGAAGCCGCCGGCCTTCGGGCCCTGCGCGAGCACGCACCCGAGGCTCTGCGGGTCCCCGAGGTACTGCGGGAGTCCTCCAGCGGGCTCGTCCTGGAGTGGATCACCGAGGGCGATCGACGCACGGCCCGCACCGAGACCACCTTCGCAGTGGCGCTTGCGCAGTTGCATCGAACGACCAACCACTACTTCGGGGGCCTGGGCGGCATCCGATTCGGCTACCTCGGCTCGGCTCAGGTCGACCTCACCCCCTCTGGTGACTGGGCGGACTTCTACGTCGACCGCCGGGTCGGCCCGCTCGTCGAGCGCGCCATCGGGCAGGCATGCCTCGACCCGCGCGCCCGCCACCTGATAGAGCGCCTGCGGCCGCGGGCACAGGAGCTGTGCGGCCCGGCCGAGCCGCCCGCGCTGCTGCACGGCGACCTCTGGGCCGGCAACCGTCTCGTCGATGGGGCCGGCGCCAACTGGCTCATCGACCCCGCCGCCTACTGGGGGCATCGCGAAGTCGATCTCGCGATGATGCAACTCTTCGGCGGGTTCGGCCCCGAATGCTGGCCCGCCTACAACAGCGAGTTTCCCTTGGCCACGGGCTGGCAGGACCGCGTTGCCTGGTATCAACTCCCACCGCTGCTCGTGCACGCCATCCTCTTCGGCGGCTCCTACGGTGACGCCGCCCTGCGGGCGCTGGCCCGTTACGCCTGACCCTT
>JAUNUZ010000261.1 GCA_030537915.1 Micrococcales bacterium | reverse complement strand
GACAGCGTGAAGTCGCCCATGGAGTCCACCGTAATGTCGCGTTGCGCCCGCGGGCGAGGGAGCTCTCTCATGCTTCGTCCCGGTCGTGCGCCGGGCCTGCCGCTGTTGGGGCCGAAGCAGGACCGGGACGGTCGTTGTTGGTGCCCGTGCGGGATCCGGTGGCCGCTCGACGCTTGGTGACCACGGTCTCGATGACGAGGATGGCCACCGATCCGGCGAGCAGTCCGGCGAGCTCGATCAACCCGGAGACCCCGCCAAGGAGGGCAGCGACGCTGAGCAGCACCCCCATCACGATCCGGAACCACGCGAAAGGCCTGCCGAAGGCGAGCCGGAACAACCCGAGGCCTACCCAGTACACCCCGACCCCGGCGGCCAGGTAGCTGCCGAAGGCCAGCCCCGGCGACTCGCTCGGGTCCTCGATCACCTCGTGCAGCCCGGCCACTGCGAAGTCGACCCCGATGAGCATCACCGCGAAGGCGTAGCCGAAGCTCAGCATGGCGAGCAGTTCCCTGTGCCGGGGGGTGGCCCGCTCGAGCGCCGCATAGGCGGCGTCGTCGTCGTGCTCTCCGAAGTAGGCGAAGTAGAGCGTCCCGGCGAGGGCGAGCGCGATGAGAGCGGTCAGCAGCTGATCGGCCGCGAGGTCGCCGAGGGTGGTGCCGAGACCGACGCCGATGGTCAGCACCGCCTCGGCGAGAAGGATGATGAGTAGGACGCCATGTCGCTGCACGAAGCGATCGGGGCGGACCGTCAGCGCCGCCCGGCGCTCGATGGGCCGGGACCCCATCCGGGCGACCAGCCAGGGCAGCCCCAACTCGCTCACCGCAGCGAGGGCCCACAGGAGACCAAGGCCCCAGCCACCAACCGCAGCCCCGGCCAGGACAAGGACAGGCGCGATCCCGTTGACAGCCAGTGCGTATGGTCTGGAGCGCGAGGTCGGGGCGTCCCGCTCGAGCAGCGCCAACAGGGTGTGCGCTAGGACCACCGCGGCGTAGGCCGCGGCGAAGACGATCCGATCCTGGCCGAACGCCTGCGGGATCGACAGGGCCAGGAAGAAGTTGGCGACGATGCCGACCCCGAGCAGCGTCCGGCTCGTCTTGGTGGCAGCGGCATTGGCCAGCGACGCGTAGCTCCCGAAGGTCCACCACAGCAGGACGATGAGTAGTATTCCCCGGCTCACGCCGATCCAGCCGTGGTCGTTGGCGAGCGAGCCGGCCAGCTGCGTGATGGTGAAGACGAACAGAAGGTCGAAGACAAGTTCGGGTGCGTGTGAGGTCGCTACGTGTCCATTCGTGCCCCGGTTGGGCTCGGCCCCCATAGCCGAAGGTTAGCGTCGGCCGGCGCCGCCGAGTCGCGAGTCTGAGCAGGCACGAGTCTCGCCGATCCCTCGTCGGCCGAGGGTGTCGGGCGCAGGGCCTCACCGGGGCCGGCTGGGTCCTGATTCAGGAGCCATCAGGGCCCATCGGACGTGGTCACGTGGGCTGCCATCGCGGCGCCGGTGCACGGCAAACTGGTGTGTTCTTCCCAGCGTCGTGGTTTGATCGGCTTAGCCGTCACCAACCCCGCTTGTCCGGCCGTTCTCGCTGCACTGTTCAAGGAGCTCCACGATGCCGGATTCAGCCGACACCTCTTCGACCCCCGAGGGGGCCGTCGAGGAGGCGACTACGGCAAGACGGGCCGTCTCCTCGCGTCCGGTGCAGCTGGGGATCATGCTGGCCGCCGCGGCCCTATTCGGTGGCATCGTTGGTACGGGCGTGATGCATCTCGCCACGAGCGGGCCGGCCGGGTCCTGTCAGAGCATGCTGGTGACCGAACAGGCACTGCCGTCGGTCGTCACCGTGCTCGCGAGCAAGGGGGAGGCATCCGGCAACGGCACCGGGCAGTTGATCCGGTCCGGCGGCTACGTGCTCACCAACGACCACGTGGTCTCGATGGCGGCGAACGGCGGGACCGTGCGTGTGCAGTACGCGGACGGAACGATGGCGGACGCTCCGATCATCGGGCGGGACCCGGCCATGGACCTGGCGGTCCTGAAGGCCCAAGACGGTGCAGTGGATCGCCCGCTCATCCGGACTGGGTCTTCGGGCGACCTTCGGGTGGGTCAACCTGTGGTGGCCCTCGGTGCGCCTCTCGGCCTGTCGAGCACCGTCACCGCCGGCATCATCAGCGGACTCGGACGGTATGTGCCGGTGCCGACCGAGGGCCAGACGGCGCACTTGATCGACGCGATCCAGACGGACGCCGCGATCAACCCCGGCAACAGTGGCGGAGCCCTCGTCGATTGTGACGGCGCGCTCGTCGGGGTGAACTCGGCGATCGCGACCGTGCCCAACTCCGAAGGGGTCGGCGGCGGGGGCAGCGTCGGGCTCGGGTTCGCGATTCCGGTTGACCTCGCGCTGCCCATCGCGGGCCAGTTGATCGACACCGGGCGGGCGGGCCACCCTGATCTCGGGTTCAGTGCCCAGGCGCTGCTGGTCCCTGGTGCGGACGGCAGCGTGGTGCCACCCGGGCTCTACGTCACCGACGTCCGGGCCGGCGGGCCGGGCCAGAAGGCCGGGCTGTTGGCACGCGACGTGATCGTCACTATCGCCGGTGAGCCGGCCCGATCGGTCGAGCAGCTCGTCCTGCAGACGCTGACCCGCCAGGCCGGCGACTCCGTGAAGCTCACCGTGTGGCGGTCGGGTCAGACCCGCGAAGTCGTTGTCGTCCTGGGCGAGGCGCCTCTGGGCGGGCGCTGAGGTCGGCGGCGGAGGTCTAGCGCATACCTGACGATGCGCCAGTGAACTCCGCCGGGGCAAGCCATCAGGCTCGCGACCGTGCCCCGGCAACCGACGGCCTTTGGTGGGGCTTTTCCGGGTCAGCGGAAAGGCCCGACCTTGCCAGGACCACTGACGATGGGAGTCACTTGCTTGGCGTCGCGGAGTACGGCTGGTCGGCGTGCGCGCGGACGATCTCTTTGAGCTGCGCTGCCTTCTGGCCGTTCCAGTTCGCGGTTCGAAGGACTGCCGCCCACGCGTCGACGTGCTCTCCGGAGAAGTTGTGTCCGTGCCCGGGTCCGGGTTCCATGCTCAGCGGCATGTCGATCGTGATCTGCCAGAAGGTCACGAACGGCACCCACCGGGTCGCGCCGAGGACGTCCCTGCCGCGGGGCTCGGTCAGCCAGTCCGGACGGTTCAGGATGAGGTCCGTGCTCCACCAGGTGATCGGGTCGGAGGCGTGTTGCATGTACAGCACTCGGGTGCCGTCCCACGGCTGGCCGACCGGCGGGATCGGTTGCCCCGGCGAGGTGGTGAACCGGACGATGCGGCCCTTGCGATAGACGGGCTCGACCTCGGGCGAGCCGGGGTCACGGTCGTCGACGAAACCGCGGTAGAGCGGGTTGAAGTTCGGCGCGCCGGTGAACACAGCACCGTCGAGGCGGTTCGCCATGTCGTACTCCCCGCTGAAGGCGGCCTCGCCACCGAAGGATCCGAGGCTCTCGCCGAAGGCGTAGAGCCTCGGGCGCTGGTCCGCAGGGAGTGCGCGCCAGCGGCCGTAGACGGCGTCGAAAAGCGCGCGACCGGCGTCCCGGGCGTGCCGCTGGTCCGCCAGGAACGATAGAGGCGAGGGGAGGAAGGAGTACTGCATCGACACCGTTGCCGAGTCTCCGCCGGCGAGGTATTCGAAGGCGCTCACCGAACTGGGTTCCACCCAGCCCGTGCCGGTCGAGGTGACCACGAGGAGGTTCTTGCGTTGGAAGCCGCCGGCTCGTTCCAGGTCTTGCACCGCGAGTCGCGCCCGCTCTTCGGCATCATCGGCCGAGGCCAGGCCCGCGTAGGCCCTGATGGGGTTCATCGCCGGGACAGCCATCGTGTCGCTGATCAACGCGGCATTGGGTCCGCGGGCGACGAAGACCCGACCCTGCAAGCCGAGCGTGTCCCAGGAGACCAGAGAGCCGGGCCCTCCGGAACGCTCCGGGCTCGCCGGCGAGCTCACCCCGTCCGGGGTCCCGGTGTCCACAGCGGAGAAACTTGAGTTGACCGCGCTGGCGATTGCGTTGCCCAACACCCCGTTGACGAGCAGGGCCCCGACCGCGACGACAAGGATGACTCCCAGGGCGCGCGCGGCTCGGGCCCCCATGTGTCGTGAGAGCCAGTGGGAGGGCTGAAGGGCCCCCGTCACCAGGAGGCGCGCGATCCCCACGAACGCAGCGAAGGAAAGCGCTGCGATGGGCGGGATGACCAGCAACGCCAGCAGAGACTC
>JAUNUZ010000260.1 GCA_030537915.1 Micrococcales bacterium | reverse complement strand
CAAGAGCATCTGGCGCTGCGCGCCTGGTCGGGGAACGGAGCCGTCCGGCTCCTCGCCGCCTACCCCGCGGATCACGCCCTGCTGCTCGAGCGGCTCGCCTCCGATCGGGACCTGAGCATGGAGCCGATCGACGAAGCCTGCACGCGCGTCGGCGAGCTGTTGCGCCGCCTCGATCGACCCCCGCTCCCGCAGCTCGACACGCTCTCGGCGGCGACCGCGGGCCTGCTGCAGCGTCTCCGGCAGCCGTGCCCCGCCGTGCCGCGGCGTTTCCTTGAGCAGGCCCGCTCGCTCGCGCGCGAACTGGTCACCGATCCAGGCGTCGATGAACGCCTCGTGCACACCGAACTGCACTTCAAGAACGTGCTCGCCGGTGGCTCGCAGCGCCCCGGCGAATGGGTCGCGGTCGCCCCCAGACCGCTGGCGGCCGACCCTGCCTATGCCGTCTGGCCAGTGCTGCACAACCGGTGGGCCGAAGCCCTGGCGGGCGACGTCGGCTGGGAGGTGCGCTGCCGGCTCGGCTGGACGTGCGACCCCGCGGGCATCGAGCAGGAGCGCGCCCGGTCGTGGGCCATCGTGCGGACCGTGCACCTTGCGGTGCGGCTCGCGGACGAGGATCCGCGTGTCGACCTGACCGCGCAGGTCACCCTGCTCAAGGCGCTTCAGCCGGGAGCCTGAGTTGCGCCTGACGCGCTAGACCCGAGGTGAGTCGACCCGAGGGAGCTCGACTGCCCGCAGCTGCGGGTTGGCTTCGCGGAAGGCGCGAGCTCGGCGCCCAGTGCGTCGGCGAGTCCGTCGAGATCGCGCAGCGGCGCTGCATCGGGGTTGCGGTCCAGCCCCAGCCGCGCGGCGAGGTCCAGGACCCACGGCATCTTCAGCCGCGCCCGCGCGACGAGGTCGGCGTCGGCGAGCAGGTCGGCGGGGTCACCTTGACGCACGCGACCCCCCGTCACGACCGCGGCCTGGTGGGCCCAGGCCAGGGCGAGGTCGACGTCGTGGGTCGCGAGGACGACGGTCGTCTCGCGCTCCTCGAGCCGGCGCAGCGCGGCGAGCATGTCCTCGACGCCGGCCGGGTCGAGCCCGGCTGTTGGCTCGTCGAGGAGCAAAAGGCATGGCCGCATCGCGACGGCCCCGGCGATCGCAGCCCGCTTGCGCTGGCCGAAGGAGAGCTGGTGGGTCGGACGCCGGGCGAGGTCCGCGATCCCGAGCAACTCCAGCGCCTCATCGACCCGTGCGGCGGCCTCGGCCGCACTGAGCCCGAGGTTGAGCGGCCCGAACGAGACGTCGCGATAGACGTCGGCCGAGAAGAGCTGGTCGTCCGGATCCTGCAGCACGAGTTGTACGAGCCGCCGGTGGGCCGCCAGGCCCCGCCGATCGTGGCGCATCGCCGTCCCGCCGACGGCGACCTCGCCGGCTACGGGCCGCAGGGCTCCGGACAGGCAGCGCAGCAGCGTCGTCTTGCCCGATCCGTTCGCGCCCAACAGGGCAACCCGGGTGCCGCCCGCGACCGTGAGCTCGGCGTCGTCGAGGATCACCCGATCTGCATAGGCGAAACGCACCCCGCGTGCCGTCAGGCTGAGGTGGCTCATCACAGCACCATCCCGGAAAGGAGCGCCGTGCCGGCAGCCAGCGTCCCGAGTCCGACCACGCTCATCGCCAGGAATGGTCCGGAGGCGCGCAGCGGCGGGTCGAGCGTCCGCAGGGAGGTCGTGTAACCGCGTCCGCTCAGTCCCTCCTCGAGTCGGCGCGCCCGTTCCCACGAACGCAGCAGGACCGCACCGGTCAGAGCTGCGCTGCTGCGCATCGCCGCTCGCCGCGTCACATATCCCAGACGCGCGTGCTGCGCCTCAGCGATCGTGCGGGTCGAGTCCAGGAGCACGAAGAGCAGCCGGTAGATCAGGCTCGCCACCTCGATGCACGCGTCGGGGATCCGGGCCCGACGCATGGCCGAGAAGAGGTCGACCATCGGCGTCGTCGTTGCCAGCACCAGCATCGAGAGCGTGCCCGCCACCCCGTGACCGAACAGGGAACCGGCCGCGGCGACGCCCTGCGGCGTGACCCGCGCGACGGGCCGCCCCTCCCACGTCACGCTGACGAGCACGGAGGCGGCACCGATGGCGATGAACGCCAGCGGTCCGGCCAGACAACGCGCCAGCAACCCGGCCGGCACCCGAGCCGGGCCCAGCAGAAGCACCACCGCGGCAAGTCCGACCACGACAGTCCCGGGCCAGGCCGGCAGCAACAGTGCCAGTCCGACGAGGCCGAGTGAGAGCACGGCCTTGTCCCGCACCGCCCGACCCCGCCACACGCTGCTCCAGGCCGCCGCGTCGAGCGCGAGGCCGCCCTGCGTCACGGTCGGCTCACGGGCTCGGGCTGCGGGCCGCCGGCGGCGCGCCCGTCCGATCGTCCGGTCGAGCCGGCAACGGCAGGTCCTGCGGAGCGGATCCCGGGACCGTTGCGCAGGCATCGCGCCGACCACGCCCGTGCAATCGGCCGAGACAGTATCCGAGCAGGCCGGCGCCGAGCGCGGCCTGGACGGCGAAGAGGCCGGACTCGACCTCACCGGACCCGGGCTGGAAGAGCGGCTGGAACCACGGCTCGTGGCCGCTTTCGGTCACGAGGTCGGTCGCGGCCGAGTCCGTCCCGCCGAACTTCTCACCCTCGGCACCGCCGGCGTTGCGGGCGCCGATGACGAGGGACACCGCGACGAGAGCGACGACAGCTAGCAGGAGCAGGAGGTTGACGATGCGCTTGCTCATCGAGCCGCCTCGCTCGACTGGGCGCTCGTGGCCGGGCGCAGCACACCAAGTCGCTCGAGCTCCGGTCGAGCGATGTCGGACAGGACGCGGAAGAGCAGCAGGCCGAGCAGCCCTTCGGCGAGCGCGAGAGGGATCTGGGTGACGGCGAAGATGCCGAGGAACTTCGCTGCGGCACCGGCGAATCCGCTTGCCGGGTCGGGGAAGGCGAGGGCGAGCTGCAGGGCTGTGACGCAGTAGGTGGACAGATCGGCCAGGGCCATTGCCGCAAAGATCGCGACGGAGACCCCGAGTGGGCGCAGGATGCGCCACGTGCAATACCCGACCCATGGCCCCACGATCCCCATCGAGAAGACGTTGGCACCCAGGGTTGTCAGCCCGCCGTGCGCGAGCAGCATCGCTTGGAAGAGCAGGACGACCGTGCACAGGAACGCCATGACCGGCGGTCTGAAGAGGACGGCACCGAGCCCGGTGCCGGTCGGGTGGCTGGAGCTGCCGGTCACCGACGGCAGCTTGATGGCCGACAAGACGAAGGTGAAGGCCCCGGCGGCACCGAGGATGAGCCTGCTCTCGGGATTGTCGCGGACCTCGCGGACCACCGCCCGGCCGCCGTGCAGGACGAACGGCGCGGCGACGACGGACCAGGCTGCGGCGTGTGCGGCGGGGAGAATGCCTTCGGCGATGTGCATGGGACCTCCTGTGAGGAATGGCGCGTTCCTCGAGCTGTCGCAGCGACCCGGTGTCTGACTCGGCCCGACGGGGCCTCACAGTGGCGCGACCGTCCCGGAGTTGCACCGGTGTTCCCGACGTCGCCGCGGATGACCCCGTGAGTATGGCACGGGGCTTGCCGTGCGGAGGAGGACTCGGTGGGCGCCCCGAGGGGCGCGCGCGTCCCGGTGAGGTGCTAAACAGGAGTCATGGCCACCACAGCATTCAAGGGATCCCCCGTCCAGACATCCGGCGAGTTGCCCGCAGTGGGCTCCGGCGCCCCCGCGATCGACCTGACCGGCGCCGACCTGTCCGAGGTCACCTCCGACGGACTGGGCGGCCGTCGCGTCGTCCTCAACATCTTCCCCAGCGTCGACACCGGCGTCTGCGCAGCGAGCGTCCGCAAGTTCAACGAACTGGCGGCCGACCTGGAGAACACGACCGTCGTTTGCGCCTCGAAGGACCTGCCGTTCGCCCTGGGTCGCTTCTGCGGCGCGGAGGGCATCGAGAACGTCACGGCCGCTTCCGGCTTTCGCTCCGACTTCGGGGACGCCTACGGCGTGACGATGACGGACGGACCGCTGCGCGGCCTCTTCGCCCGCTCGGTCGTCGTCCTGGACGACAAGGGCACCGTGACCTACACCCAACTCGTCCCCGAGATCGGCCAGGAGCCCGACTACGACGCCGTCCTCGTCGCGTTGAAGTGACGCCGCGTTGAAGTGACATCCAGCGTCGACGTCGCGAGGAAGCGCACCGACTTCGCGTCGCCAGCACGCAATCCGAGCACGAG
>JAUNUZ010000259.1 GCA_030537915.1 Micrococcales bacterium | reverse complement strand
TCCGACTGGCCCTCCTCGAGCGGGTCGTCGCCATGGATGCGGCGGGCGAGCCGTATCCGGCCGTGCTCGAGCAGGTCGTAGAGGACCGGCACCAGCACGAGCGTCAGTAGGGTCGAGGTGACGAGCCCCCCGATGACGACGATTGCCAGGGGCCGCGAGATGAAGACGCCACCGCCGGTCAATCCGAGCGCCATCGGTATGAGGGCGCAGATCGTGGCCATCGCCGTCATGATGATGGGACGCAACCGCAGTCGGGCGCCGTCGATGATCGCGTCCTCGATACCGACGCCTGCCGCACGGTATTGGTTGACGAGGTCGATGAGCACGATCGCGTTCGTCACGACGATGCCGATGAGCATCAGCAGCCCGATCATGGCAGGTAGCCCGAGTGCGGTGTCGGTCAGGAGCAGCAGTCCGATCGCTCCGGTCGCCGCGAAGGGGATCGACACGAGCAGGATGAGGGGCTGCGCCAGCGACCGGAAGGTGCCCACCATGACGAGGAAGACGATCGCGATGGCGATGAGCATCGCGAGACCCAGCTGACGGAACGCCTCCTGCTGATCGGCGGACACCCCACCGATCGAGGCGGCCACCCCGGCCGGCAGAGTGACCTTCGCCAGGCCCTCCTCCAGCGCGGTGTTGGTGGCCGAAAGATCTCCGCCGGTCGGCTTGGCGGTGACCGTGACGGTGCGCACCCCGTCAGTGCGGGTGATGGTCGACGGCGCGGAGACGACCTTCGCGGTCGCTACCTCGCTGAGCTTCTTGGGCTTGGCCTGGACCTCTTGGGCCGCCTTGGCCGCGTCGGCCAGGCGCTTGGCCTTGTCCGCCTGCTCCGCCGCCTTGTCCTGCTGCTCCTGGGCGGAGGAGATCTGTTCGTCCAGGGTCTCGACCTGCTTGCTGGCCTGCGTCAACGCCGCCTGGAGCTGGGCGACCTGCTGGGCGGCGGCCTGCGCCGCCAGACCGCGCGGGTCGGGAACGGCCGGTGCCGGGCGAGGCGCTCGCAGAGCCCGAAGCTGACGCTGCAGGGTGGCGGTCTGCTCGCGCGCCTTGGTCCGCCCCTCACGGAGCTGCTCGACCTGTTTGGCCGCCTGCCGCCGACCGTCGGCCTGCTGGCGATCCTGCATCGCCTGCTGCTGATCGGAGACCTTCTCAGCGGCGGCCTTGCGGGCGTCCATCGTCTGCTTGGCAGAGACCGGCAGCTCGATGGCGTTGACCCGGGCGAGGTTGGTGGCCGGCTGCTGGGTCCGCACGAGGATGCCCTCGGTCGTGTCGCCGATGACGATGTCGCCGCCGGGGGTGCCGCGCACGGCCGCCGTGACCGCTGCACCGATATCGGCCTGGGTCATCCCGACCGCAGCCGCCTTCGAGGCGTTGATGTCGACCTGCAGCTGCCGGTTGGACGCCGCGAGATCACTGCGAACCTCGTTCAGGCCCGCTACCTTCCGCATCATCGCAGCGATCTGCTCGCTGCCGGTGCGCAGCGTGGCCAGGTCGTTACCCTGGACCTTGATCGCCACATCAGAGTTGGCCGGGCCACCCCCGGCGCTCACGGTGACCTCGCCGAGCCCGCGCAGGGCCCCGATCCGATCGCGCAGTCGCTGCGAGACATCGGTGGCGGACTCCCCCGATCGCAGCGCGACGACCATCGAGGCCGTCGCCGATCCGGCGGCCCCCCCGAAGGCGGCTCGCTCCTGCCCGCCGCCCACCGTTGTCTGCACGCTGGTGATGGCCGGGTCGGCGCGCAAGACCGCTTCGACCTTCTTCGCCGCTGCATCGGTCACCTGCAGAGTCGATCCCGCCGGCAACTCCTGGCTGACTGAGAGCGTGTCCTGCCCAGAGTCCCCGAGGAAATCCGTGCGCAGCTTGGGGGCGAGCGCCACCGACCCGGCAAAGATGAGGACCGCGATGAGCAGGGTGAGCCCGCGGTGGGCAAGCGTCCAGCGCAGCGTCGGCAGGTAGGGGCGCTGCAGCCACGTCACCGCCTCGTGATCGTGCTTCGGTACCGCCGACGCATCGGTCTTGGCACCGACACCATCGCGGGCGGCGCCATCGAGGCCCGCTCGCCGCGATCGGCCGAGCCAACCCGCCCGCCGCAGGCGATCACCCCGGCCCGGGCGCTTGGCGCGATGCCCGGCAGACCGCTGGGCAATGAACCACGACGCCAGCACGGGCACGATCGTCAGCGACACCAGCAGCGAGGCGACCAGTGCGATCGATACCGCGAGCGCAAAGGGGCGGAACAGCTCGCCTACCTCGCCCGAGACCAGCGCCAGCGGCAGGAAGACCGCCACCGTCGTGATCGTGGAGGCGGTGACGGCGGTGGCCACCTCACGAACCGCGCCGATGATTGCCCCGGCACCCCTCTGCCCGAGCCCGACGTGGCGCTTGATGTTCTCGATGACGACGATCGAATCGTCGACGACACGACCGATGGCCACGGTGAGCGCGCCGAGGGTGAAGATGTTGAGGCTCTGGTCGGTTTGCCACAGCCCGATGAGGGCGATCAGCAGCGAGGTCGGGATGGAGATCGCGGCAATGATCGTGGAGCGAACCGAGAGCAGGAAGACGAAGATCACGAGCACCGCGAAGACGAGCCCGAGCAGACCCTCGGTGCCGAGGTTCTCGATCGACTTCTCGATGAAGGGCGCCTGGTCGAAGACTGTCGAGAAGGACGCGCCCCCACCCATCTGCTGTGCGATGCTCGGCAGCGCGTCGCGCACGTCGCGGGCCACCGTGACGGTGTTGCCGTCGGTTTCCTTGACGACGGATAGGCCCAGCGACGGTTTGCCGTTCGTCCGGGACAACGAGGTCGCATCGACCGGCGACGTCGTCACGCTCGCGACCTGCGAGAGCGTCACCGGGCCGTCGGTGCCCTGGAGGCGCACCCGCTGCAGATCCTTGACGCTCCCGAGCGGTCGCCCCACCTGGATGTCGAGCTCGTTACCCTTGACGCTGACATTACCGGCGGGTATTGCGACGCCCGCGGCCTGCAGGACCTGCGGCAACGTGCCCGGGACCACCCCGTAGCGGGTGACGTCCGACGGCCGGAACGTCACGACCACCTGATCCTCGCGCGCCCCCGAAACAGTGACGCTACGCACACCCTTGATGCCGGACAGCTTGGGCACAGCGACGTCCTTGAGCTTGCGCGCCAGCGTCGCCTCGTTGTCCGTCGCGGTCACGGACAACGCGATGATCGGGATCGCCCCGAGATCGCCGCCCATGATGCTGGGGTCGACATTCTGTGGCAGCCGGGCGCGCACGCCGTTGACCGCGCCCTCGATGTCGGAGCGAACGGTCGCCGAATCGGAGCCGTAGTCCCACTCGGCGACGACCTGACTGACCCCCCGCGTCGTCGTCGAACGGACAGTCTGCACACCGGAAACGCCCTTGACTGCGTCCTCGATCGGGCCGGTGACCTCGCGTTCCACGATGTCCGGCGATGCCCCGGGGTAGCTGGCCACCACGGCCGCGCTGGGCAGCTCGAGGGAGGGGAAGAGCTCTTGCTTGAGGGAGCCGGCGGCGAAGACGCCAACACCCATGAGGAGGAGTGTGAGCAGTGCGACGACCGGTCGGTTCGCCAGACTTACGCGGGTCAGCTGATGCACGGCGGGTCATCTTTCGAGCGGGCGGCGCGTCTCGGGACTCCTGCGCCGAGGGTCGGAACGACCCTACGTGTCCGCACCGACGAGACCACGCCAAGGCTCAATTCGGTAGCGTCCCCAGGATGCGATCGATGTGCACCGCCAAGACGACACGCGAAGGGTTCAGCCTCGGCGTGCGATAGCGCTGCGCGTAGCGCCGCTCGGCCTCGGCCACCTCGTCCGCACCGGTCAGCACGAGCGCACGTCCCTCGATGGTGCACCAGTAACGACCATCGAGCTGACAGATCGCCACCCGCGGATCCCCACCGACCTCGGTGGCGCGTTGGACGTTGCGCGCCTTGAGCGAGTCTCCTGAAGTGATGACCCGCGCCAGCCGCGCCGGGGGGTCCAGAGTCGCCCCCACCGGGACGACGTGCGGGCTGCCGTCTGGGCGCAGCGTCGTCAGCGAGCAGAGCAAGCGTTGCTCCCAGAAGCGCGCGAGCACCGGGTCGTCGACATCGATGCCGTGCCGTCGTCGGACGCGTCCGCTCAATTCGCCTACCACGAGCGCCAGTCTGACCCATCCGAGGCATGTCCGCAGCGTCGCCCCGCCCCTGGCGGCGGCACCCTCCCCCGCCCGCCTGGCACCACGCCGGCTGCGCCGACGGGGCT
>JAUNUZ010000258.1 GCA_030537915.1 Micrococcales bacterium | reverse complement strand
GGCCACGACCAAGAGCGCCAGATGCCCCATGAGGAGGGCCCAGCCCCACAACGGCCTCCGCACCAGGAGTCGGAGAACGCGGTCGGTGTCGAACCACAGCCAGGCCAGAGCCGCTGCCAGCACCGCGAGCCCGACGAACATCCCCACGGTGAGCACCACCCCGCGCCCGTGTCGCAGGGCCTCATCGCCCCACAAGGTGGCGAGCATCCCCACCGCGCCGACCGCCGCGGTGAGGACCGGGCGCGCCAATTCGCGCCGGGTCAGCGGGCGGGCCTGCGCACCGAAGTCGAGGCTCTCGGCGTAGGCGGTGGGATCGCCGAAGGCCGACCGGGCATCCTGACCGGAATCGGCGCAGTGCGCATCGACCTCCGCTAGCGCCGAGCCGATCGCGGACCCGGCGACGTCCCGCAACCGCAGCGTCACAACGAAGTCACCTGCCCAATCCTGCTCGACGTTGGGCGTCTTGGTCCGGAACCTCATGACTGACGTCCCGCCTGTAGATGGGTCCCCGTTGCGATGAACTGCGTCGTGACGGCGCTGAACTGCACCCAGGCCTGGGCCTGACGACGATGCTCGGCCACCCCGGCCTCGGTGAGCGTGTAGTACTTGCGCCCCGGGCGGCCGTCACCCGCCCGCCACTCGATCTGCACCCAGCCCGCGGTCTCGAATCGCGAGAGCAAGGGGTAGAGGGTGCCACCCTTGACGACGCCGAAACCCCTCGTCGAGGTCGACGAGGGGTTTCGCTGCGACTGGTGTATTGACCAGTGGCGCCTAGCGACCCTCGAAGCGAGCCTTGCCGGGGCCCTGCTCGACGAAGGACGCCATTCCGATCTCTCGATCCGCCGTCGCGAAACACGCCGCGAACTGCGCGCTCTCGATGGTCAGGCCGGTCTCGAGGTCGACCTCGAGACCGCGATCAATGCTCTCCTTGGCTGCTCGCAGGGCATAGGACGCGGCGCCGACGTAGCGAGACATCTTGGCGACCGCGCTCTGGTACACGGTGCCCGGCTCGCACAGCTCGTCGACGAGCCCGATGTGAAGCGCCTCCTGTGCCGACACGAAGCGCCCCGAGAACACGAGATCCTTGGCCCTGGCTGGGCCGAGGAGGCGCGCCAACCGCTGCGTGCCCCCCGCACCGGGGATGATCCCGAGGAGAACCTCGGGCTGGCCGAGCGTCGCGTCGTTCGCAGCGATCCGGAAGTCGCAACACAGCGTCAGCTCGCACCCCCCACCCAGGGCGTAGCCGGCGATGGCTGCCACCGTAGGCTTCGGGATGCGCGCGTTCGCGGTGAGGCACTCCGACAGCGGACGCGCCCGATCGACCAGGTCGGTGTAGGACATGGTCTGCATTTCCTTGATGTCGGCCCCGGCCGCGAAGACCTTCTCGCCGCCGTAGACGATCACGGCCGAGATGTCGGAGCGCGACCCGGCCTCGATCGCAGCCGCGCGCAGTTCCTCCTGCACGGCCGCGTTGAGCGCGTTCATCTTCGGGCGGTCGAGGCGGATCGTGCCGATGCCACTGTCGACCTCGAGCCGGACGAACTCCCCCACGATCAGACCGGGCCGTCGGTGGGAGCCTGACCCTGACCGAAGACGGGCGCCTGGCCGGTGTCACCGAAGACGTCCTCACCGAGCATGAGCTGGTGCCACATCTGCACGGCCGTGAGGACGAGCTGGTAGCTCAGCTGAAGGAGCTGACGCACGTCGGCGTTCGGCATGATGATGTGCTCGCAGGTCACGACGAGCGTGCCCGCGTTGATGCCGGCCTTGACGATGTTCAGGCGCAGAGACAGGTCGTTGGCCGCGCGGTACTGGGTGAGCAGATCGTCGGGCAGATTCTCGGCAATCTGCCACTGGCCGAAGACGCGCATCACCGGGAGTTCGCCCTCGGTCGTGTGCACGAACATCTGCTGGCCTTCGACCTTGAAGCTCATGTCGCCGTCGTCGTCGATGTCGGGGCGGAAGCCTTCGTCCTGCAGGGCGTCGAGGACGACGCCGCGAAGCGGGTGCTCGTCGGCGGGCGGAGGGAAGCTGGGCAGGTTGGTGGGATCCGTCATGCGTCCAACGGTATCTACTCACGTCTGGAACTGTGGCATCGGCTGGCCGGACGGGTGCCGCGGGCGCACGCTGCAGGTGAGCACGCCAGGTACCGGCTCGACCCTCAGCGCACGCTATAGATCTGCATCGAGGCCGCGGCGATGCCGACGACGTGGCCGGCCGAGACCAAGCCCCCACCGTGCTCGTCGGGACGCTCCCACGAGCTGTCCCATAAGAGCTCGTAGCGGTGATCTTCGCCGTCGTAGCGGGGCAGGCGCACGTTGGCCTCGGCGTTCTTGCCCTGGAACACGAGCAGGAGGGAGTCTGCCGAGACGTCGTCCCCGAGCAGCAGCATCTGCAGGATGCGGCAGCGAGGATCCTCCCAGGCCTCCCAGGTCATCCGCTCCCCTTGCCGCCCGAACCACATGAGGTCTGCGCGCCCGTCGCCAGGCTGGGGGTGGGATGAGAAGAACGAGCCCTGGCGGAACACGCGATGCGCCCGGCGTAGGCCGACCAGATAAGAGGTCGTCGCGATGAGGTCGTCCTGGCAGCGCCCATGGCCCCAGTCGAGCCACGAGGTCTCGTTGTCCTGGCAGTACCCGTTGTTGTTGCCGCCCTGAGTGCGCCCAAACTCGTCCCCACCCAGGAGCATCGGGGTGCCAGTAGCCAAGATCGTCGTGGCCAGCAGGTTGCGGACGCTGCGGCGGCGACGCAGGAGGACGTCTGGATCGGCGGACAGCCCCTCGCAGCCGTGATTCCACGAGCGGTTGTCGCCGTGTCCGTCCCGGTTGCACTCGCCGTTGGCCTCGTTGTGCTTGTACTCATAGGCGCAGGCGTCGGCGAGGCTGAAGCCATCGTGCGAGGCGACGAAGTTGATCGAGGCCAAGGGCCCGCGGTCGTCGGCGCCGAAAAGGTCCTGCGACCCGGCCAAGCGGGTCGCCAGTTCGCGCACTCCGTGACCGTGCGAGGGGGGCGCGGCGACGTCGGCGAGCCAGAATGTGCGTACGGCGTCGCGGAAGCGGTCGTTCCACTCCCCGAAAGGCGGGGGGAACTGGCCGGTGCGCCAGCCGTGCAGCCCGAGGTCCCACGGCTCCGCGATGAGCTTGACTCGCGAGAGCACCGGATCGGTGCGCAGGGCCATCAGGAAGGGGTGATCGCGGTCGTAATCGTCGGTGCGCCCGCGGGCCAGGGCGACGGCCAGGTCGAAGCGGAAGCCGTCGACGTGACATTCGGTGACCCAGTAGCGCAGCGAGTCCAGGACCATCCGCAGTGTCGTCGGGTGGCGCAGGTCCAAGGTGTTGCCGCAGCCGGTCACGTCGATGTCCCGGCCGCGCTCGTCGAGGCGGTAGTAGGTCGCGTTGTCCAACCCACGCCACGACAGGGTGGGGCTCGTGCGGGACTGCTCGGCCGTGTGATTGTAGACAACGTCGAGAATCACCTCCAGGCCCGCGGCGTGATAGTCGCGCACCATCTCGCGGAACTCGCGCACCGCGTCCACGCCATCGCCCGTGGAGGAGTAGGGGGCGTGGGGGGCGAAGAAGCCCATCGTGTTGTAGCCCCAGTAGTTCGTCCGTCCACCGCGCACGAGATGGTCCTCGTGCGTGAAGGCGTGCACGGGCAGCAACTCCAGCGTCGTTACCCCGAGGCCCTTGAGATGGTCGATGAAGGCGGGGTGGGCCAGGCCGGCGTAGGTACCGCGCAGCTGGGCCGGCACCTGCGGCATGAGTTGGGTGGCACCCTTCACGTGCGCCTCGTAGACGACGGCCGCCGGCCACGGCACCCGCCGCTGCCCGACAGGTCGCTCGTGCGGCCCCCAGTCGAAACCGTTATCGAGGACGACGCTGCGTGGCACATAGGGGGCGCTGTCGCGGTCATCGCGCACCCCCGGCTCGCCGACGAGATCGTCCGTCACGACGTGTCCGAAGATCGTCGGCGACCAGTGCAGGCCACCGTCGAGCGCCCGCGCGTAGGGGTCGAGCAGGAGCTTGGCCGGGTTGTGCCGGTGGCCGTGCTCCGGACGCCACGGCCCGTGCACGCGGTAACCGTAGCGCTGCCCGGCACCGACCTCGGGCACGTGGATGAACCACACGCCGTGGATGCGGTCGGCCATGACGATCCGAGACTCCTGGGCCTGCGCCCCGGGCCCGTCGAACAAGCACAACTCCACGCTGGTTGCGTGCGCCGCCGCCACGGCGAATGTCGTGCCGCGCTCGTCGACGTGAGC
>JAUNUZ010000257.1 GCA_030537915.1 Micrococcales bacterium | reverse complement strand
CGTCCCCGGCGCCGCCGAGCCGCTGTGCGAACCACCGCGGCGCGCAATTGCGCACCGTGAAGTGGGGCGCGCCCGGTGGGACGAACGGGGTCAGCACCGCGTCGTTGACACCGACGACGAGGTCGCATGCGGCGCAGGTTTGGGCGACCCGCCTGCGGACCGCCTCGCGGATGGCGCGCACGGGACGACCGAAGGTCCACCGGTCCAGCATCGACCCGTGGAACTCCTCGTGGATGTCGAAGACCACCTTCCCGCCCTGCCGCCGAGCCGTGCGGACCGCGACGGCCGCCGCATCGGGATCCGGCGAATACCACCAGTCGACGTCCTGCACCGCGCGCGCAGCCCGAGCCACGCGGCCCGCCGAGGCGAGTCGGTCCCGCCTGCCGGCAGGCGGCGGGGTCAGGACGTAGTCGATGCCGGGGGCGCGGAAGCCTTCGCCGGCGAAGAAGCTGTAGTCGGGACCGACCCACGTGACCCGCCAACCAGCGTTCAGGTAGGACGTGGCGATCTTGGTGTGGACGCGCACGTCGTCGAGGGGGTGTGCGGTCGTGAGGATGCACAGGTGACGGACTCGGTCGGGCGCGGGAGAGACGGTAGGTGTGTCCACCCCAGCGCGGGGGCCGGCAAAGGCGGGCTCGATGAGCGGGCCGTTGATCGCGGCGGAGTGGCGTTCGCGGTCTTGGCCCTCGAAGCGGGTGGCGATCCGACGCGCCGGCACCCCCGCCCACACCTCGTAAGGCGGAACGTCCTTGGTGACGACCGCCCGGGCCGCGACGACCGCGCCCTCGCCGATCTGCACACCCACCATCACGGTCGCACCGTGGCCGAGCCAGGCATCCCGCCCGATGCGGGTCGGGAGCGGCGCCGGTCGCCCGGCGAACTGGATGGGCACGCCGGGGACTCGCCACTCGTGGTCGGCCCCGACGACAGCGACACCCGCGGCGAGCATCGCGTAGCGACCGATCGACACCCCGGGGGCCACCGCAGCACCGGGCCCCACGAAGGCGTATTCCTCGGCTCGCAGGTCGCGCGAGACCTGCGCCGACGGGTGGACATAGGTCGTGCGGTCCACCGCCGGGGTCCGGTTGCGTGCGTTGGAGACCGCGTTGCGGGCGCGACGCAGAGCGCGGTAGGCCCGCGAGGAGCGGGGCAGCCGGCTCATGACATCCCTGCCGATGCCGTCCCGCGCAGACCCCACCAGTCCTCGTGCCGTCGATGCGTCGAGAGGATGAAGCGGACCGCGCGTTGGGAGCAGTTGGCGATGTCGTAGTCGGCCGGGAGGACGACGCGGGTTCGGCCCTCGTCGTCGACGTCGGCGATGGCCTCCCCAACGGCCTCCACGACGTTGACCGGATCGAGCCCCGTCATCGTGATGGCTCCGGTGTCCAGGGCCTCCGGGCGTTCGATGGCATCTCGCAGGGTCACCGCGGGGAAGCGCAGCAGGGCGGACTCCTCACTGATCGTGCCGCTGTCCGAGAGCACGCACAGGGCATCACGCTGCAGCCGCACGTAGTCGATGAAGCCCAGCGGCGGGTGGAACGTGATATCGCGCAGGTCCGGCTCCTGGCCCGAGCGGACGGCAAGCACATCGAGCCGCTTGCGCGTCCGCGGATGGGTCGAGACCAGTACCGGCACCTCGAAGGCGTCGCGCGCGGCGACGAGACAGTCCAGCAGCTTGTGGAGGCGGGCCGGGTCGTCGACGTTCTCCTCGCGGTGGGCGCTGACCAGCAGGTAGGCGCGCGGCTCCAGCCCGAGGTCTGCCGGCGCGGTGCTCGCGTCGATGGCCGCGGTGTGGGCGTCTAGCACCTCCTTCATCGGCGACCCGGTGAGCAGGATGCGACGCGGGTGCAGGCCCTCGGCGAGCAGATTGCGGCGCGCATGCTCGGTGTAGACGAGGTTGAAGTCGGCGACGTGATCGACGAGACGACGGTTCGTCTCCTCCGGCACGTTCTCGTCGAAGCAGCGGTTGCCGGCTTCCATGTGGTAGGTCGGGATGCGCATCCGTTTCGCCATGACGGCCGCGATGCTGCTGTTGGTGTCGCCGAGGATGAGGACCGCGTCGGGGCGCTGCGCGCGCAGCACCTCCTCGGCCTTGATGAGGGTCTCGCCAAGGACCCGGCCCAGGCTCGAGGTGTCGACCGCCAGGAAGTGGTCGGGCCGGCGGATCCCCAGCTCGTCGAAGAAGATCCCGTTGAGCTCGTAGTCGTAGTTCTGGCCGGTGTGGACCAGGACGTGCTCGGTGGTCGCGTCCAGGCGGGCCATCACCTGGGACAGCCGGATGATCTCCGGGCGTGTCCCGACGAATGTCATCACCTTGGTCATCGCTGCTCCTGGCAGGGGCGCTCGTCAGCCGGTCGCTCGGTTGTCCGGTCCCGGTGCGGAGTAGGGCGGTCCGGCCCGTCCAGGACCGCCAGGGGATAGGTATCGGGTCGCTGCGGGTCGAAGAGCTCGTTGGCCCAGAACGCCGTGACGAGAGGCTCCGTGCCGACGTTCTCGATCGAATGCGTCCACAAGGTCGGCATGTCGATCACCGCGGGTTCATCGCCCGTCACCGCGAACTCGATGATCTGGTCGGTCAGCATCTTGCGCAGCCGGATGAGCCCGCGGCCGGAAAGCACCTGGAAACGCTCGATCTTGGTGAAATGCACGTGGTCTCCGCGTCGATATCCGGGATTCGTCGTCGACACGAACGCCTGGCCGCCGCCGCCGTGGACGCGCACCGTCTCTACGAGGGTGCCCCGCTCGTCGACGCGGGGTTGGGGCCGTAGGGGGTAGGCCTGCGGCCACATCGCGGCGCGCAGCGTGTTGAAGAGCGCGATGTCGAAGGCACTGGTCAGAGCCGGGATGTCGCCGGTGACGGCGTATGTGTCATGCATTTGGCACAACTGTTCCGCGATCTCGGAGATGAGCACCCAGGTGCCCTGCGGGTGCTGGGTGCGTTGGCCCGGATGGCGATCGCCTGCGGCGGCCAGAAGGTGCGCCACGGCGGCCCCGACGGGAAGGAGTGGGAGCGATCGGTCCCCGCTGACGACAGGCCTTCGGCCGTGCACGATCCGGTCGGCGAAGGTCGCGACGAAGGAGTTGTAGTCGGGGCGGCCGTGCTCGCCGAAGAGTCCGGGGAAGCGCAGCTCGACGACCGAGGCGCCAGCTCGCTCACCCCAGGCTCCAAGCACGGCCCCGGCCTCGCGTTTGCCTCGACCGTAGGGGGAGTCGGCCCCAGCGTGCCCGGCATCGGCCTGCGTGCTGCCCGCGTAGATGACGGTGGGCGGGGCGCGGTGCGTCTGCGCCGCATCGAGGGCCTCGACGAGCTGCTCGGCCAGGGCCACATTGCCGTCGTGCAGCTCGGACTCGGCGCCGTCGCGCACCCGGTTGATTCCCGCGAGGTGCAGGACGACGTCGCAGTCGCGCACCGCGCCCGCGAGTGCGCCGGGGGTGGTGTCGGCGCGCGTCAGAGCCGTCACAGAAGCCTCCGGGTCCACCGCTAGCCGGGCCCGTGCGTGGTAGCCGAGGAATCCGGCGGCACCCGTGAGGACGTACCTCATGACCGGTCCTGCGCTGCCGGCTCACTCGGGCGGCCGGGTGCCAGGGCCTGGATCTGGGGGAGCGTCCGGAGCAGGCGCACGGTCCGGTCCAGATCCATCCGTGTCGTGTTCTCGGACGTGTAGTCCTCGCGTCGGGCGCCCTGGGCGTCGCCCTGCTCGAAGTACAGCTCGTATTCCATGGACCGGGCATCCACCGGGACGCGATAGTAGTCACCCTCGTCGCTGGCCTGGGCCATCTCCTCGCGCGAGAGCAGAGTCTCGTGCAGCTTCTCGCCGTGACGGGTGCCGATGATGCGCAGTGGGTGATCCGGCACGCCCATGACTATCGCGACAGCCCGCGCCAGGACCTCGACGGTGCAGGCCGGTGCCTTGCGGACGAAGAGGTCTCCAGGCGCGGCGTTGAGGAAGGCGTGTTCGACGAGGTCGACGGACTCCGTCAGGGACATCAGGAAGCGGGTCATCGTCGGCTCGGTGATCGTCAGGGGGTCGCCGGCCGCGATCTGGGCGACGAAGAGCGGGATGACCGAGCCGCGGGAGTACATGACGTTGCCGTAGCGGGTCACGCTCACCGTGGTCCCCGCGTTCGGATGCTGCCGGGCGAAGGCCTGGGCGGTCTTCTCCATCAGCCCCTTGCTCATGCCCATCGCGTTGACCGGATAGACGGCCTTGTCGGTGGACAGGCACACGACGGAGGAGACGCTTGCCCGATAAGCCGCCTCGATGACG
>JAUNUZ010000256.1 GCA_030537915.1 Micrococcales bacterium | reverse complement strand
GGTGCGGGGCCCATGGAGTTCGCTATCGGGGCCCCGCACCGCCACTCGCGGCACGGTGTGCGGGTTGTCCGCATCTCAATTGCGCATTGCTCGGCCATCTGCAGCGTATCCGCGCTTCGCGGCAGGCTCAGCCGCTTCCGTGCTACTTCAGGTTCCGGCGCCGTCGCACAATCCCTCGCGCGGTGACGCCGACGAATGGTAGGAGTGCGCGAACTGACCGGGGCTGGACCGCGCTGCTGCCGGTGCCGAGCCGCCCGATGATGGAGCGTTCTCCGTGCCCGAGGCTGACGATGGCCCCGCGCGGTCCTTCGACATCTAGGTGCACACCAGCCTCTGACATCGCTCGAGCTGCGCGACCCACCGCTCGGATTCCGCTGACGTTTCCGACGGAGTCCGGGAGGGCCGCGCTGGCCAAGTTGGCCCAGATGAGATGCGGGTGCGCGCTGCGCAGCACAACATGCTGGCCTTCGCCCTCGAGCCGGGCTGACAGGCCGTCGACAGTGATGTCGAGATCGGCGGCCACCACAAGAGCGGCCGGGGACGGCAGGTCACGGCTGTCCCCAGAGCCGGTCACTCCCCTGAGGTGTTCTCGGAAGTGGTGATGCGAAGGGCGCCGTTAAGCTTCCACGTGGCCCGCGCTGCGTCCGCGCCCGTGTTTTGCGGCACCTCGATGTTCATGTCGACAAACTGGTAGTTGATTGCTGCGCCCCGGCCGGTGAGGTAGGACCACATTTCCTTGCCCAGGTCAGCGAAGGATGTGACGTCTCGCTGCTGCACCGAGTTCTGATCTGTGTGCTCGCTCATGGGTTCTCCTGGTCTGAAGAAACGTACGACGGGGGAGCCGCCGCACCGGCGCCCTCGCGGCGCCAGATCCGTCATCTTGTCACAGAGGATCGTCTCGCCCCATTTGCAGGGATCGAACTCTCACGACCGCAGGAGCACACGAGGATCAGGTCAACCCGAACCGAAAAGGTGGCTCGTCAGGACGAGGCCCATTGACACAGGGCCGCTTGTCCCAACATGACCACGCGCTCACTACTGTTTCGAGCAGAGTGCAGATTCGTAACGAGGTCCTTGGCGGCTTGGCGGTTCTGGTAAAAGCCAGGGATGCGGGTGGCGATGTAAGCGTGGGCTTCGGCCTCCGTGCCGTGTCCAGCCGTGGCAAGGCTCGATGGCCTCGCACGCTAGGTTGCTCACTTCCTTGCGCTCCTCACTCTCAACATCCTTCGTGGACCGCGCAATTGTCGCTGCTTCATTGACAATGTCATCTACGGTCGCCTCTGCCATTTTTACGGCCGGCAAACGGGGCGGCGCCCATTTTGACTTTGTCAGGACCCCCACGTCTTGCGCAGGGCCTGACTGCACGGGCTACGTCACCGACGGTGCCACATCCTGAGAAACTCAAGAGCAGCGCCGCTCCAACAGCGCCCACGGCCGCCCGTCGTGCGTGGAGTTCTCGGCACGGAGGGGCGTGGACGTGAAGTTGGGATGGGCACACGCGCTCAAGAGTCCTCCTGCGCCTGCGCCTGCGTTGTGTTGGCTGCTTCGCAGAATCAACCACACTCAATGTGGATAGGGGCCCGCCGCGGAGGAGCCCAGTGCGGTGCGCCTTCGGTGCTGCTGCGGATCGAACGCCGCGGAAGGAGTGGACCCCGTTGTCGCCGGAGCCCAGTACCGCTACGCGGTCGGTCGTGACGACTGCGCAGGAGCGCGCCCGCGCCGCCGGCGGCGGGTTGAGGAGCACTCCTGCGGGTAAGTCCGGAACACGACAATCGCCCGTCATGGGTCGGACCCGGGGGTCTGTCGCCCGACGCCGCCACCCGGGCGGCGCATGTCGCCGAGAGGGATGCCATGAGCTCAGTCGAACGTCATTGCGAAGCGAGCCCGGCGGAGGTCTGGGCCGTTCTTGCCAACGGTTGGACCTATGGCTCGTGGGTGGTCGGCGCCTCTCGCGTGCGCGCCGTCGATCCCAGTTGGCCTGCTGTCGGCGCGTGCGTGCACCACTCGATCGGCACCTGGCCGGCCGTGCTCAACGACAACACCGAGGTCGTGCACGAGAGCCAACACCTTGTGATGATGGCCCGCACCCGCCCGGTCGGCCAGGCACGGGTTGAGATCACCGTGACGCCTGAGGGCGATGGCACCCGCATCCGCATCGTCGAGGACTTCGTCAGTGGCCCGGCCACCGTCGTTCCGCGGCCGGCCCGCCATGCCGCCCTGAAGCTGCGCAACACCGAGACGCTGTATCGCCTGGCTCTGCTCGCCGAACGACGCGAGCAGCCCGAATAGCGCTCGTCTCAGGTCCGAATCCTCAACGGCCCACGCACGCTGATCGCGGCAGCCCACGCAGGGCCGCAGACGAAACCCGCAGTGCCGACCGAGGCACGACTCGTTAGCCGCGTAGACCCACCCAGGCAGGGGCGGCGTCGGCGTACAGCCGGTGCAATGCCCCGAGCCGCACGTCATCCAGGCGACGACCCATCGCGCCGGAGTCGGTGAGGGCGGCGCGCGCGGCCAGGTACCCGCAGGCCCCATGTACCCCTCCACCCGGATGTGCGGCGGCACTGCCCAGGTAGAGCCCTCGCAAGTGGGTCCGCGGGCCGCCCGACCCGGTGATCGGCCGCCAGATGGTTTGCTGGAACAACTGCTGGGTGCCACCGCCGACGGCGCCCTCGCCGAGGTTGGCGTTCTCACCCTCCAGCCCGCGCGGCGTCTGGACCCATCGTTCGACGACGAGGTCACGCCACCCGGGTGCGAACCGGTCGAGCATGTCCTCGCTGTTGTCGAGCAGTCGGCTCGCCGACGCCTCGTCTGTCACGCCGCGCGGCAGGTGCGTATAGAGCCACAAGGTCTCGGTGCCGGCCGGAGACCGGGCCGCGTCGATGCTGGTCATCTGCCCGACGAGAGCGAACGGACGGTCGGGCACAGTGTTCGCCTCGAGCTGCGCCGACCATTGCACGAGACCCGGAACGTCGCGGCCCACATGCACCACGCCCGCACCGCGAGCCTGCTGGGCCGTCCAGGGCATCGGGGCCGACAGCCGATAGTTGAGCTTCACCGTCGGCAGATCCCAGGCGAAATTGCTCAACCGGGCCCGCAACCCAGGCGGCACATCTGCCGGATCGAGCAACCGTTCGTACAGCGCCGGTGCGCTGGTGTCGGCGACCACCGCGCGACGCACCGCGATGCGGCGGCCGTCGGCAGTCTCGACACCGCGCGCGGCGCCATCGCGCACGACGACGCGCGTGGCCCGGGTGGAGGTGTCGATGCGAGCGCCCGCCGATTCGGCGCGTCGCGCCAGCGCCGCTGCCAACTGCCCGGCGCCGCCCACCGGTGAGGGGAAACCGACGTCTTGGGCCAACATCGACATGAGCCATCCGTAGATCCCACTCACGGATGCGGTCGGGGGCGCGTCGGCGTGCATGGCGTTACCCGCGAGCAGTTCCCGTCCGGCTTGATCGTGGAACAACTCCTCGCCCATTCGGGTGCACGGCAACAGCACGAATCGCACGAAGTCGGGCAGGTGCCGCACGCCGACCGCGGCGATCAACCGACGCGCGTCGGCCACCGGTGGCCAGCGCGTCAATAACGCATCCAGCAACGGCCCTTTCACCGTGTCGTACTGCTCGACGAGCCGCAACCAGGCCCGCCCGTCACGCGGATCGTCCTCCGCCAGGAGTGCCGCGGTGTCCTGCGCGTTGCGCATGATGACCGGGACCGTGCGGGACTCCGGCCGCCCGAGGTGGGCGACCTGGGTTTCGGCGCGGGCCCATCGCAGGCCGTGTTCCTGCAGCTCGAGATAGCGCAGGATCGGTGAGGTGACCGCGAGCGGATAGCACGCGCTGAACTCATCCATCACCCAGCCGTCGCGGACGACGGAGCTCACCGCGCCACCGACGACGGCACGTTCCTCCAGGACGCAGACGTCCCACCCGGCGTCGGCCAGGACCGTCGCCGTCACCAGGCCGTGGTGGCCGGCTCCGATGACGACGGCGTCTACGGTCTCGGTCGCGGCGGCCGTCGTGCCGACTCGGTGCGTCACCGCGCGGACTTGTCCCATGAAGCTCCTTGATGTCGCCGCGGTCGAACACGGATCGTGGCTCGGCACATGGCAGTGCCGAACTCCTGGGCCCTACCCTGTCGAGGCCGCCCGCAACCCATCCAATCTCCGGCTCGCCATCGGGCCACAAGCCTGACAGAGGGCCAGTTCGGCGAGATCAGCGCCGTAGTACGTCAGGGTGTCTTCGGGAAGACGGCCGGCCGCGTCCAGGGTCAGCCGTGCCCGCGCCCGTCCCGAGCGAGGA
>JAUNUZ010000255.1 GCA_030537915.1 Micrococcales bacterium | reverse complement strand
GTCGACTACGTCAAGCACCTCAATGCCTCGAAGAAGACCGAGCCGGTCCACGAGGAGATCATCGACTTCGAGATCGACGACCCGAACCGGGCGCTCTCGCTCGAAATCGCGATGCAGTGGACGACGGCCTATTCCGAGTCGGTGCATACCTATGCGAACACGGTGAACACGCACGAGGGCGGCACGCACGAGGAAGGCTTTCGCGCGGCACTGACGCGGCTCATCAACGAGTTCGCCCGCAAGCAAGGCCAACTCAAGGAGAAGGACGAGAACCTCACCGGTGACGACATCCGCGAAGGCCTCACCGCCGTCGTCTCCGTCAAGCTCGGCGACCCGCAGTTCGAGGGACAGACCAAGACCAAGCTCGGCAACTCCGAGGTCAAGGGATTCGTGCAGTCCGCGATGACCGACCGGCTTGGAGACTGGCTCGAGCGTAATCCCGGGCCGGGCAAGGACATCGTCCGCAAGGCCGTCCAGGCCTCGGTCGCGCGCATGGCGGCGCGCAAAGCCCGCGAGGCCACCCGGCGCAAGGGGCTCATGGAGTCCGGTGGTCTGCCCGGCAAGCTCTCGGACTGCCAGTCCAAGGACCCGACGATCTCCGAGGTGTACATCGTCGAAGGCGACTCCGCGGGCGGCTCGGCCAAGGCCGGGCGCAACCCCTTCAATCAGGCGATCCTGCCGATCCGCGGCAAGATCCTCAACGTCGAGAAGGCGCGTATCGACAAGGTGCTCGCCAACCAGGAGGTCCAGGCCCTGATCTCCGGCTTCGGTACCGGGGTCGGCGAGGACTTCGACATCCTCAAGGCGCGATATCACAAGATCGTGCTCATGGCCGACGCGGATGTCGACGGCATGCACATCCGGACGCTGCTTCTCACGCTGCTCTTCCGGTTCATGCGGCCGCTGATCGACGCGGGCTACATTTACCTGGCTCAGCCACCGCTCTACCGCCTCAAATGGACGAACCACGAGCACGAGTTCGCGTTCTCCGATCGCCAGCGCGACGAGATGATGGCGGCCGGGCTCGCCCAGGGTCGTCGACTGCCCAAGGAGTCGCCGATTCAGCGCTACAAGGGCCTCGGCGAGATGAACTACCAGGAGCTGTGGGAGACCACGATGGATCCCGACTCGCGCGTGCTGCTGCAGGTGACCCTCGAGGACGCGGCCGCCGCCGACGAGATCTTCTCCGTGCTCATGGGTGAGGACGTGGAGTCACGGCGCAGCTTCATCCAGCGCAACGCCCGCGACGCGCAGTTCTTGGACGCATGAGCGCCGGTCGCGCAAACGAGCGCAGCGCTAGTACGAATATCTCTGAGAGGCAGAAGGATTCGTGACTGACCTAACCCCCTCCACGGTCGATCGGGTCGAGCCGGTCGATCTCAACGTCGAGATGCAGCGCAGCTACATCGAATACGCGATGAGCGTCATCGTCAGCCGCGCGCTGCCTGACGTCCGTGACGGCCTGAAGCCGGTACACCGACGGATCATCTACGCGATGTATGACAGCGGGTTCCGGCCGGATCGCGGTTACAACAAATGCGCGCGCATCGTGGGTGACGTGATGGCGCAGTACCACCCGCACGGGGACAGCGCGATTTACGACGCCTTGGTTCGCCTCGTGCAACCGTGGTCGATGCGTTACCCGCTCGTCGACGGCCAGGGCAACTTCGGCTCGGCCGGCAACGACGGCGCGGCCGCGAGCCGGTATACCGAGTGCAAGATGATGCCGCTGGCGATGGAGCTGGTGCGCGACATCCACGAGGAGACCGTCGACTTCAAGGACAACTACGACGGCAAGAACCAGGAACCGGTGGTCCTGCCGGCCCGATTCCCCAATCTGCTCGTCAACGGCTCGGCCGGTATCGCCGTTGGTATGGCGACCCAGATCCCGCCGCACAATCTGCGCGAGGTCGCGCAGGCCGCCGGCTGGTTGCTGGCGAACCCGGAGGCGAGCAAGGAGGATCTGCTCGATGCCTGCCTGGGCATCATCAAGGGTCCGGACTTCCCCTCCGGCGCACTCATCATGGGCCGCAAGGGTATTGATGACGCCTATCGCACCGGCCGCGGTTCGATCATCATGCGTGGCGTCGTGCAGGTCGAGGAGATCCAGAACCGGACCTGCCTCGTCGTCACGGAGCTGCCCTATCAGGTCAACCCCGACGCGCTCGCCCTGAAGATCGCCGAGCTGGTCAAGGACGGGCGCCTCGGCGGCATCGCGGACATCAACGACGAGACCTCCGGGCGCACCGGGCAGCGACTAGTGATCGTGCTCAAGCGCGATGCTGTCGCCAAGGTCGTCCTCAACAACCTCTACAAGCACACGCCGCTGCAGCAGTCCTTCGGCGCGAACATGCTCGCGCTCGTTGATGGCGTGCCGCGCACGCTGCCGGTCTCGGCCTTCATCCGACACTGGGTCAACCACCAAGTGGACGTCGTCGTCCGGCGGACGACCTACCGTCTGCGGCGCGCCGAGGAGCGTATCCACATCCTGCGCGGCCTACTCAAGGCGCTGGACCTGCTCGATGAGGTCATCGCGCTTATCCGGCGCTCGCCCTCGGCCGAGGTCGCGCGCGGCGGCCTCATCGAACTGCTCGACATCGATGAGTTGCAGGCCCGCGCCATCCTCGACATGCAGCTGCGCCAACTCGCGGCCCTGGAGCGTCAGCGCATCATCGACGAGCACGACGACTGGCAGCGCAAGATCGACGACTACACCGATATCCTCGCCAAGCCCGAGCGGCAGCGCGAGATCATCCGCACTGAGCTCCAGGAGCTCACCGATCGGTTCGGTGACGACCGGCGCTCTGAGATCGTCCCCTACGGCGGCGACGTCTCGATGGAGGACCTCATCCCCCGCGAGCAGGTGGTCGTCACGATCACGCGCGGCGGTTACGCGAAGCGCACGCGAGTCGATGAGTACCGCTCGCAGAAGCGCGGTGGCAAGGGCGTGCGCGGAGCGACCCTGCGTGGGGACGACATCGTCGAGCACTTCTTTGTGACAACGACCCACCATTGGCTGCTGTTCTTCACGAACCTCGGCCGGGTCTACCGCGCGAAGGCCTACGAACTGCCGGAGGGGGGCAGGGAGAGCAAGGGCCAACACGTCGCGAACCTCATGGCCTTCCAGCCCGACGAAAGCATCGCGCAAGTTCTGGCGATCGCCGACTACGACGTGAAGCCGTATCTCGTTCTGGCGACCCGCAACGGGCTGGTCAAGAAGACACGTCTGGTGGAGTACGACTCTGCCCGCAGCGGTGGTCTCATCGCCGTGAACCTGCGCGACCGCGACGAGCTCGTCGGCGCGCGGGTGGCCGGTCCCGAGGACGACCTGCTCCTGGTCTCCCGCAAGGGGCAGTCGTCGCGCTTCCATGCCAGTGACGATGTGCTGCGCCCGATGGGTCGCGCCACGAGCGGGGTGACCGGCATGAAGTTCCGCCGCGGAGACCACCTGCTTGCCATGGGGCTCGTCCAAGAAGACACCGATCCTGACGTCTTCGTCGTTTTCGAGAACGGTTTGGCCAAGCGGACGCCTGCCTCGGACTACCCGGTCAAGGGGCGTGCGGGACTGGGTGTTCGGGTGGCGGCCCTGTCCGAGCGGGGTGGCGACCTCGTCGGGGCGCTCATCGTCAACGCGAACGACGAGGTCATGGTCGTCATGGAGAAGGGCAAGATCGTCCGCTCCCGCGTCGACGAGCTGCGCCAGACGGGCCGCAACACGATGGGTGTGCAATTCGCGAAACCAGATCGCCGCGACGCGATCGTCGCCGTGGCACGCAACGCCGAGCCGGTGGCCGATGAAGAGCTCGAGGAGCAACTCGAGCAGGTTGGCGGAAGTCCGCAGGCCGACCGGGATGTTCCGGACGCGGCGGTCGGCACACCGTCGCAAGACGAATCAGTGGACGTCGAGCCGGTAACGTCGACTGTCGAGGGTGACGACACGTCGTCGCCTGCAACGGAATGAGAGCGGTGGAGGTCCGGGTATGACGAGCACCAGCGGTAGAACGCCCAGCGGCGGGACGCCTCGTGCTGCCGCGGCTCCGACGCGCCCCCAGCGGGCGGCGTCGGCTCCCCCGGGACCGCTGGTCTCGGGACAGCCTCGTCCGGCCGCGCGCCCGAGCGCCCGGATGAGCCCGAGTGCTGCACCCGGCGATGGGGAGCCGCGCAAGGCCAAGCTGACCATCTCGCGGGTCGACCCGTTCTCGGTCATGAAGATCAGCTTCTTGCTGTCCGTGGCGTTGGGCATCGCGGGCGTCATCGTCGTGGCGGCTCTGTGGCTGATGCTCAACAGCATGGGTGTCTTCGCGACGATCAACGACACGTTCAACGAGCTG
>JAUNUZ010000254.1 GCA_030537915.1 Micrococcales bacterium | reverse complement strand
GTGCTTGGCGATCGTCACCGTGGCCTTGATGCGCTCGGCAGCACTGATGGTGGCACCGGTCGTCGGGTCGGCCGTGACGTCACCGCCGGTGAAGATACCGAACTCCAAGACGCTCAACTCCTGTGGTGGAATTTTGAACTACTACAAACAGGGGGAGCACCCCGGGGTATTCCGCTTCGTTCGCACCCCCTGGCGAGGTGTCGGGCCCTTCCGGCGATGCTGTCGGCTGTTGGCGAACCTCGGGGTTGCCAGCGGTTCCGGGCGATCTGCGGGATCCTGCAGGCATGCGCAGCCACCAGAGCCAAGGTCTGTCATGACGAGCGGGACGTCGCGGGAGCGCCTCGACGCAGCCTTCGAGGCCTCGCCGCGTCCGTGGTTCCTGCCCGCCGATGTGCGGGAGCGCTGGTCAGAGGACCGTCCGCTACAGCTTGCGCACGGTATGACGAATTCTCAGCCCTCGACCGTGCTGGAGATGCTGCGCCTACTCGACGTGCCTATCGGCGCCCGGGTCCTGGACGTCGGCTCGGGATCAGGATGGACGACGGCACTACTGGCTCACCTCGTCGGATCGACAGGCTCCGTGCTCGGCCTGGAGATCGAGCCCGAGCTCGTCGCCTTCGGGCGCAGGAATCTCGGGGTCTGTGAGCGCGACTGGGCTGCCATCGAGGACGCCACGCCAGGTGTGCTGGGGCGGCCGGAGGCCGCACCCTACGACCGGATCCTCGTCTCGGCGATGGCGACCGAGCTGCCTGGCTCGCTGGTCGCCCAGCTCGCCCCCGCAGGGATCATGGTCGTCCCCGTCGCCGGGCGGATGGTGCGGGTCACCGCTGCTGACGAGCCGATCATCGAGCGGTTCGGCAGATTCCGGTTTGTGCCGCTGAGGTGACGATGTCGTCCCCCGCTGCGGTCAGCGGGCTGCGGCCGCGATGACGAGGTCCTCCCACGACATCCCCACCGTCTTGATGACGCTGGGCCGATCGGTGGGCCGCTGCACACGACCGTTCGCGACGTCGGAGAGCGTTCGCAGGTCAGCGCGGGTGAGTGCGCCGTCATCGATGGCCAAGACGACGTCGCCGGCCTCGCGCAGCGCGGCGTCGACGTCCTCGACGACGACCAGGGAGCGGCCCATGAGGGCCGCGTCGAGCTCACGGCGTGCCGGCGAGTGCGAGCCGACCGCGACGACGCAGGTGCCGTCCGCCACCCACTCCGAGGCGATGACCGGTTCGCCCGAACTGGTCGTGCACATGATGACCTGCGCCTGTCGGGCGACCGTTTCGAGATCCCGAGCGTCCCGGGGATAGTCGGCGCGCACCCCGTGCGCGGGTGTCCCGAGAGCTTCAATCTGTCGGGCACAGGCGGCCGCACGCTCGGCGTCGCGGCCCGCGACGACGAACCGGCCGACCTCGCGGAGCGCGAGCAGGGCCTCCGCGTGGCCGAGCGCCTGCGGCCCGCTGCCGATGATGAGAGCCGTCTCGACGACTTCGGGCGCGAGCACCTCCAGCCCCACCGCCGAGACGGCTGGGGTGCGCAGGGAGGTGAGCGCTTGGCCGTCGAGCAACGTTGTCGGGGTGAGGGTTTCACCGTCCATGAGGACATACCAACCCTGAATCCTGGGTAGCCCACGCTGGGCGTTCCCCGGCGCGACCCCGACGACCTTCACGCCTGCCGCCGAGCCGATGTGTGACGGCATCAGCAGGATCTCGCCGTCCCCGGCGGGCGTCGATGTCCGGGCCGGATCGCCTGCCGGGTCGAAGCCGGCACGCAGGGCCTCGCGCAGCAACTCCCGGGCCCGGGACGGTGGGATGCGTCGGCGCAACTGCTGTGCGTCGATCCAGTGTGGGGCGGTCACGGCGACTCTCTTCAGGTGAGGTGAGCTTTTCCCCACTCCACCACAACCAAGACGACCCTCGGGTGCTCTCGGCGCTCGAGCGGGAGGACAGCCTTCGGGCTCGGCGGGCCGGGGACCCAGCACGTAAGCGGCGCCCGTCGATCCGGTAGGGGGTGAGAATACGCGACCCCTACCCTGGCGATCATGAGCATCGACGCCGCCGTTGACCGGCACCGGACCTTCACCGAGGACCTCTATCGAGAATTGCACGAGCACCCCGAGCTCTCGCACCGCGAGAACCGCACAGCAGCGCGGATGGCTACGCTCCTGCGCGAGACCGGCTTAGAGGTGCACGAGTCCGTCGGCAATTCGACCGGTGTCGTCGGCATCCTGCGCAACGGCCGGGGACCGACCGTGCTGTTGCGCGCGGACATGGACGGCCTACCGGTCACCGAAGTGGACCTGGTTCCCTATCGCTCGACCCAGACCGATGAGTGGGAGGGTCAGACGGTCGGCGTCATGCACGCGTGCGGCCACGACACCCATATGGCCAGCCTGCAGTCGGCGGTGCGCATCCTCGCCGAGCAACGCGAGACGTGGTCGGGCACGATCGTCTCCGTCTTCCAGCCCGCGGAAGAGACCGTCGACGGGGCCGCCGGCATGACCGACGCGCTGCGCGCCCTCGTACCCTCCATCGACGTCGCCCTCGGCCAGCACGTCATCGACGAGGCGGCCGGTCGGGTACTGCTGTCTGCCGGCCCGATCATGGCGACCAGCAATATGCTCAAGATCACCGTTCACGGCCGCGGCGGCCACGGCTCCCAGCCCGAGAAGACCGTCGACCCGATCGTGCTCGCCTCCTCGATCATCCTGCGTCTGCAGACGATCGTGTCTCGCGAGATCGCCCCCTCCGAGCCGGCCGTGCTCACTGTCGGCACGTTCCACGCGGGCACCAAGGGCAACATCATCCCGGCATCGGCCACCTTCGAGGTCAACATCCGCGCGTTCGACGAGGAATTCGCCGAGCGCATCATCGCCGCTGTCGAGCGCATCGTCGCCGGTGAGTGCCGGGCCGCGGGCACCCCCGAGCCGGCCACCGTGGAGCGAAGCGGCCAGGCGCCGCTGACCTCGAACGACGCGCAGGCCTCGGCCCGATTGCAGGTGGCCTTCGAGACCGTCTTCGGGGATGCCGTCCGCCCGCTGCCTGCGATCATGGGGTCTGAGGACTTTTCGGACCTGCCGAACGCCTACGGGGCGCCCTACGTCTTCTGGATGTACGGCGGCTTCGACGCCGAGACCTACCGGGCCGCGCAGGAGGCGGGCACAATCGCTGAGGTCATCCCCGGGAACCACTCGCCGTCCTTCGTGCCCGTCATCCAGCCGACGCTCGACGTCGCGACCCGCGCCATGGTCACCGCGGCGCTCGCCTACGTCGGGCGTTAGGGTGTCGGCCCCGGTCCAGCGCTGGAGGGTGATGGACCGGGACAAGAGTCAGGCTGAGGTCCATGGGGTGGGGCGTGCTTGATGTCGTCGAGCCGCATCGCGCTGACGAGCGCGACGACCGTCTCGGGTGTCGAGGCACGCCCATCGCCGGCCCGCCGCTCGGCGTCCACGTCACCGGCGGGCAGCAAGACCGGAGCCGGCATCCGGTCCGGCCCGCCGCGACGATTGTCGGGCGACCACCAGTAGCTCAGATGAGACAGCGGGAAACACCGACGCACGCTGGCCCATCCGCCGCGCCCCGGGACGCGTACCGGCACGTCCCGCACGCCCGGACCGAAGCTGTCCGCGACCGGGCCGGCAAAGAGGTCGCCATGCAGCAGGCCCCTGGCCGGTAGGTACAGGTTCGTCCAGCGGGTGGGGCCGAAGGGCGCCGCCGTGTGGCCCACCTTGAGCCACCGCTCGCGCCCGCTCGGCAGGCGGTACCGCCGCGTGTAGAAGCGTGAGTCCTCGAGCTCGTCGTGGATCGGAGGGCAGCGCGGCACCACCTTGAGCCCCTGCAGGTCGGCCAGGTGCAACCCGCGCCGACCGCCGAACGGGACATCCGGCTCGTCCAGGAGCATCGGAGCGTAGGTGAACGGCGAGCCCAGCGAGACGAAATCCGTGATGAGCCAGGGCACGCCGTCGGCGCGATCGCCGCGCCACAGCGCGAACTGCGCCGCCTGGAAGTCGTCGAGCTCCGCAGCGTCCACGGGCCTGCTCGCTTCGACCCCGAGCCGCAGGCTCGCCCGGGAGTCCGTTGCTGGGCGCGATGGCCCGCTCGTCTCTGGCACTTCGGCCAGTGGGATGCGGGTCGGCAGCAGCGTGGCCGCCGCGCGACCCGGATCCAGCCGGTCGGCGGCCTCGTCGAAGACCGCGATGTGCCGCTGGGCGCCCGCGAGTTCGGGGTCGGGATGGCGCATCTCGTCCCATAGGCAGCGCAGCAGGTCGAAGCCGATGACGGAGCCCAACGAGTGCCCGACGACGATGATCCGGCGATAACGGCCGCTGGAGTGCAGGCGCCTG
>JAUNUZ010000253.1 GCA_030537915.1 Micrococcales bacterium | reverse complement strand
GACTCAACCTGGCCGGCATCGCCATGGTGTTGGACCTGGAAGAGCAGAACACCCATCTACGCGCAACCAGCCAAGAGCGCCCGTGAGCATCGACCATTTCCATCCACAAGAAGCAACCCCGGCGTTACAGACGCATCTCTTCTCTTGAGCGGCGGACTCAAGGTGCTCGCGGTCACTGGCGCCCAGGACGATGGACCTCTTCAGCCACCCGGTCGCCCGTCAGCTGTCACAGCCCGCCCAGACGATCGGGCGCCTGCGGCTGAATCAGCCAACGGAAAGGCCCCCAACTCCGACGAGGGGGGCCTGACCTGGGGCGTTGCGTGGAGCCGCTTGTCGGAATCGAACCGACGACCTATTCATTACGAGTGAATCGCTCTGGCCGACTGAGCTAAAGCGGCAACTGGCCCACCCGCAGGCGAACCTCAACCAGTATACGGAAGCCCCTGGGAGCACCCAAACCGGCACGCGCCGCCGGTTGCAGGTCCGGGCGCCGGGTGAGCCGGGAGCCTTCAGCACTTGAGGTCGTCAGCTGGGACGGTGCCCTTGAGGAAGTAGGCGTCGACCGCGCCATCCACGCACGAGTTCGAGCGCATGTAGGCGGTGTGACCGTCGCCATCGAAGGTGATGAGGTGGCCCTTCTGGAGCTGCGTCGCCAGCGATTGGGCCCACTCGTACGGGGTCGCGGGGTCGCGGGTCGTGCCGACGACGACGATGGGCGCACTTCCGTCTGCGCTGATCTTGTGCGGCTCGTCGACTGGCTTGATCGGCCACTGATCGCAGCTTGTCGAGCCCCACACCATAAAGGGGCCCCAGGTCGGCGCCTCTTGGGCGAACTCCTTGCCCAGCGTTTGCATCGCGGCGAAGTCCTTGCGCTGCGACCCGCGGTCCAGGCAGTTGACTGCCGTGATGACCTGCATGATGTTGCCCGAGTACGTGCCGTCGTCCTGCCGGTCGGCATATTCCTTGGCCAGCTCGAAGAGACCGGTGCCGTCACCGCGCTTGGCGGCACGCAGCGCGTCCGTCAGTCCGTCCCAGGACGATTCGTCATACATCGCGCGCGCCAGCCCCAGGCTCGCCCAGCCCTCGGTCAGCTTCTTGACCCGAGGGTCGCTCTGCACGGGCAGCGGCTGGCTGTCCAGCTTCTTGAGGAACTGCTGCAGCCCGGTCATGCCTGACTCGAGGTTGCTCCCCAGCGGGCAGTCGCCGTCCTTGACGCATGCCGCGACATACGCCCGGGTGGCAGTCTCGAAGCCGGTGGCCTGACCGAGATTCATCTGCTCGTTCGTCAGGTCGGGGGCGATCGCGCCGTCGAGGACCAACCGGCCGACGCGTTGCGGGAACAGCCCGGCGTAGGTCGCGCCGAGGAAGGTGCCATAGGACTTGCCGAGGTAGGTGAGCTTCTCCTGGCCCAGGGATGCCCGCACGATGTCCATGTCCCTGGCGGCATCCAGGGTCGAGACGTGGCCCAGGATCTTGGGGTACTTCTGCTCGCAGGCCTGGCCGAAGGACTTGGCGCTGTCCTCGAGCTGGTTGTACTCCGCTTCGTCATCGGGGGTCGGGTCCATGCCGAGCATCTGGTCGACCCTGGCCGCGTCGACACAGTTCAGCGGCTCAGAGTGGCCGACTCCGCGAGGGTCGACCCCGACGATGTCGAAGGCGCGGCGGATCTGTCCGGAGACGATGAAATCTGCCGAGGCCGCGTAGTCGACCGCCGAACCGCCAGGCCCCCCGGGGTTGACCAGCAGTGCGCCCTGGCTCTTGCCCGAGGCCGAGACCTTGAGCAGGCGCAGTCGGGTCGTGCCCGCATCCGGCTTGGCGTAGTCGATCGGCACCTGCGCCCACGTGCACTTGGCCAGGTCGGGCGCTTGCACGTCCGCACCGCACGCACCCCACTGCAGCTTCTGGGAGTAGAACGGAGCGAGCTCATCCTGACCACCCGGCGGCTGGGTCGCCGGCATCGGCGTCGTCGCCTCCGAGCCGTCCCCGGTCGTCTGGGACGAGGGCCCCGGCCCGGTCCCACAACCCGCCAGGAGCAGCGCGGTCGCGCCCCAGGTCAACCACCGCCGCCCGGCCTGGCGTGCTCCCCTCACGATTGCTCCTCGCTCTGTGCGCATCTTTTCAGGTGTCGGGGCCACGCTACCGGTCCGACCTGCGGGGACCGGGCTCGTCCACGCAGCGGTCCCGGCACGCCACAGCGGCGCTCATCCCCGGGGCAGCCGCAGCGATACGGCCATGGCCTCCAGCGCCAGGAGCGGCGGGACGTTCGCGTCGATGCGCTCCCGTGCCGTCGTGATGGCATCCATCGCCGCGATAAGGGCGACCGGCGGGAACGATCGGCGCACCGACTCGACTTCACCGCGCAGATCCTCGTTGACGAGCTCGACCGGCGCGCCGAGCTGCAGCACGAGGGCGTCCCGATAGACGGACATGAGGTCGACGAGGGAGCGGTCGACCATGTCGCGGGCAAAGCGAGTCGCGCGCGTCTTCTGCTCCTTCTCCAGCGCCGCGAGTCGCGCGCGAACCGGGGGTGGCTGGGTGCGGGCCGCGGGGTCTGCGCCCAGGGTCTGCAGGAGGCGCGTCCGCTCAGCGACGTCACGCTCGCCGCCGGAGGCCGACGACTCCTCCCCGGCAATCGCGGCCAGGTCGGCCGCCGCACCCACCGCGTCGACCGTTGTGCGGATCTGCGCCGCGAGCTTGACGACGTCGCGCCGCCGGATCCGCGCCCCCTCGTTCCGCGCGAGACGTCGAGCGAGTCCGACGTGACTCTGCGCCGCCCGCGCCGCGTACAGGGCCATCGGCGGATCCACCCCGTCGCGCCGCGTGAGCAACTCGGCCACCGCGCGCGCGGGGGGCGTGCGAAGGCGGACGTGCCGGCTCCGGCTGCGCAGGGTGATGATGACGTCCTCCAGGGCCGGGGCACACAGCACCCAGACCGTGCGCGGCACCGGTTCCTCGATGGCCTTGAGCAGCGCATCGGCCGCTCGCTCTGTGAGCCGATCGGCGTCCTCGATGACGATGACGCGCCAGCGCCCGACCGAGGGCCGGTGCGCCGACAACATCGCCAGCTCGCGCGCCGGACCGACCTGGATCGACAGCCCCTGCGTCGCAACGACCTCGACGTCGGCGTGGGAGCCGTCCAGGGCCGTCCGGCACTCCCGGCAGGAACCGCACCCCTGCTCGGCGCACAGCAGCGCCGCCGCGAAGGCCCGGGCAGCACTTGAGCGCCCCGACCCCGGTGGCCCCGTGAACAACCAAGCGTGCGTCATCCGGTCCGAGTCGGCGACCGCCGCCGCGAGCGTGGCCACGGTCTGCGACTGACCGACGAGGTCGTTCCACACGCTCATCGGGCCTCCTGTGCCGTGTCTTGGCGCACCAAGTCCCCGGCGACATTCGGGCGGCGTTCTTGAACCCACGGCTCGAGCCGACCGCGGATCGCCGCCGCGAGCGCCTCGGGCGACTGAGTCGCATCGAGCATCAGATAACGCTCGGGGGCCGCGGCAGCGAGCGCACGGAAGCCCTGTCGCACCTGCTCGTGGAACGCGTCGGGCGCCGACTCCACGCGGTCGGCCCGACCCTGCCGCCGCGCCGCGCCGACGTGCGTCGGCACGTCGAGCAGGACCGTCAGGTCGGGCGTGAGGCCGTCCGTCGCCCAGGCCGAAAGCTGAGCGATCTGCGCACCGTCCAGGCGACGTCCGGCCCCCTGGTAGGCGATCGAGGAGTCGACGTAGCGGTCCGTGATGACCCAGTCGCCGGCGCTCAGGGCCGGCTGCACGAGGTGGGCGACGTGCTGGGCACGGTCCGCCGCGAAGAGCAGGGCCTCAGCACGCGGGCTCAGGTTGTGGCCCGAGTGCAGGAGCAACTCACGTAGGACCACCCCCAGCGGGGTGCCGCCGGGCTCGCAGGTCGTGAGCGCCGTGAGCCCCCAGCGCCTCAGCCAGTGCGCGAGCAACTCGACCTGAGTCGACTTGCCCGCGCCGTCACCGCCCTCGAACGCGAGGAAGCGCCCGGGCGGACGGGAGCCGGCAGTCGGCCCGTCGGGCTGCTTCGAGGTCACCCCCGAAGCCTAAAGGAGCCTGCGAGCGGGCCTTCCACACGCCACTAGTCGCAGCCGTCTCAGACCGGTTCAGGCGTAGGTGTTGACCTTGGTCCCACGGGCGCCCTCCGTGGCAAGCGGCAGCGACATCGAGTCGATGAGCTTGGAGGCAGCCGCGGCCTGGCTGTCCATCGTCTTCTTGAGCATCGACACCTGCGCATCCTGCAGCGCCGTGGCGGTACGGCTGCCCAAGATGCTCTGGGCCATTGCGGCGACGTCCATGTCCGGTCTCCTCGACAAACGCTCGATAGGT
>JAUNUZ010000252.1 GCA_030537915.1 Micrococcales bacterium | reverse complement strand
CGGGGGGAGGAAGCCGTGCACGCTGACCCCGGCCGCGACCAGCGCGGCCAGCAGCGCCGCCGCGTCTGAGTCCTGGGCGATGGCAACCTCGACGACGGTCTGCGCCCGAGAGGGGACCCCGCCGGCAGAGAGGCCGTCGGCGGGCGCATCGTGCCTGACCGGCTGCGGCTCAGCCCGGTGCGGCTGGGTCACATCGGGCGCAGCCTGCCGCTCGGTGGCCTCTGTCTGGCTGGTGCCCGTCTCGATGACGGCATGCTCGACGCCCAGGCCGTCCAGGCCGGCCAGCAGCGCCGAACCCTCCCACGAGACGACGCGCCAGCGGCGGGCCCGCGCGCTGTCACCCAGGTCTCGACCGGCGACGAGGCGGCCGTCCCGCAGGACGACGACCCGATCGGCCAGACCGTTCAGCTCGACCGGCACCTGGAGACCAAGCCCACGAGCCTCGTCCGAATCATGGCCCGCGTCGTCACCCCCGGCGCCACCCCCGTGGCGGTCATCGCTCTCGCTGCCATCCCCCGGCCCGTCGCTGCCGCTCGCGGCACCCAGCACGATCGTCATGCCGCGGGAGGCGAGGTGGCGGCACAGGGCCGCGAGCTCATCCTGCTCGGCGGCATCGATGCCGCGCAGGGGATCGTGCAGGAGGAGGACCTGCGGACCGTGAACCAGGGCGCACGCCAGCCCAAGCCTGCGGGCCCGCGCCGCAGGCAGGTCGGCGCACCACGTGCGGCCCCGGACGGGGAAGCCCAGGGCAGTCATGAGGTCCGCTATTCGGCGGCGTTGGGATCGATCGGCCCGGTGCCCCGGTGAGTGCGCTCGTGCCGCGACGTCGAGCGCTTCGGCGACGGTCAGCGCTCCCCAGTTCAGGGGCGTTGGACCGACATAGCCGAGCCCTGTCCGGGCGGCAGCAGTGTCCGTCACCGTGTCGCGGCCGCCGATGCGGACGTGGCCCGCATGCGGGGCGAGCAGGGTGCTCAGCAGCCCCATCATCGTGCTGACGCAGGCCCGGTCCGGGCCGGCGAGGGCGGTCACCGTGCCTGCGGGTACGGCGAGGTGCACGCGGTGGACGGCCGCGTGCGTGTCGGCCCGCCGGCTCACGTCCAGCAGCTGTACCCCCGGTGTGGAGGTGCTGCAAGGATGAGCGGCGCCCGGCTCGGCAACCAGGCTCACGTCCTACCCCACCGTCTCGCTGGGTCGCGCGCTGCGCACGTCGACCGATGTCGGGTTGTCAACCCAGGCGTCCCACGGGCCTGCGATGGCCCTGGAAGGGGCCGGATGTCGGTGTCCCACGGGCTCGGTCGAGGATCGGGGGACGTCTGTTGCCCTCCTATTCGGCCGCTTGTCCCGCGATCCGAGCGACAGTCGGCTCTGCGTGGCGGGAGGTTAGACTCTCCGACGGGGTCCCCGCGCGCCTCAGCCCGAACCGAAGGCCGGCGGGGCGCCGCCCGAGACTGTCCTCAACACCCTTTCGGAGTTTGTCGTGAGCCTGGTCGTGCAGAAATATGGCGGTTCGTCGGTCTCTGACGCCGACAGCGTCAAGCGCGTCGCCCGGCGAATCGTCGAAACGCGGCGGGCGGGCCACGATGTCGTCGTCGTCGTGTCGGCGATGGGCGACACCACTGATGACCTCCTCGAGCTGGCCGAGCAGGTCAGTCCGTTGCCGCCGGCGCGCGAGCTCGACATGCTGCTCACGGCGGGCGAGCGGATCTCGATGGCGGTCCTGGCCATGGCCATCGCCTCGCTCGGCCACACCGCGCAGTCGTTCACCGGGTCCCAGGCCGGCGTGATCACCGACGCGGTGCACGGCAAGGCCCGCATCATCGACGTCACGCCGGGCCGTATCCGCGCCGCCCTGGACGAAGGACACGTCGCGATCGTCGCGGGCTTCCAGGGCGTCTCGCAGACGACGAAGAACATCACGACCCTGGGCCGGGGCGGCTCGGACACGACGGCGGTCGCCCTCGCCGCCGCCCTCAAGGCCGACGTCTGCGAGATCTACACCGACGTCGACGGCGTCTACACCGCCGACCCGCGGATCGTGCCGACGGCTCGTCGGATCGAGCGGCTCTCGACGGGCGAGATGCTCGAGATGGCCGCCAACGGCGCCAAGATCCTGATGCTGCGCTGCGTCGAGTACGCGCGCCGCTACGACATTCCCATTCACGTCCGGTCGTCGTTCTCACATAAGGACGGCACCCTCATCACGGACCAGCCAGCAGAAGGAGAAGCCGTGGAGGCCCCCATCATCGCCGGTGTCACGCACGACCGCAGCGAGGCCAAGGTGACCGTCGTCGGCGTGCCCGACCACCCCGGCATGGCGGCGGAGATCTTCCACGTCGTCGCCGAGTCCGAGGCGAATATCGACATGATCGTGCAGAACGTCTCGGCCGCCGAGACGGGACGAACGGACATCTCCTTCACGCTGCCCAAGACCGACGGACAGCGGACCGTGCAGGCGCTGGACCGCGCGCGCCCCACCATCGGTTTCGAGTCGCTGCTGTACGACGACCACGTGGGCAAGGTTTCCCTCGTCGGGGCCGGCATGCGCTCCAACCCCGGGGTCAGCGCGACCTTCTTCAAGGCGCTCTCGGATGCCAACGTCAATATCGAGATGATCTCCACCTCGGAGATCCGGATCTCGGTCGTCACCCGCGACGACCAGCTCGATGCGGCCGTGCGGGCCGTGCACACCGCGTTCGGTCTGGACTCCGGAGACGGGGAGGCCGTCGTCTACGGCGGCACTGGACGATGAACGAGCAGAGCAAGCCCACGCTCGCTGTCGTCGGGGCGACGGGCGCCGTCGGCACCGTGCTGCTCGGCATCCTCTCCGAGCGCAAGGACGTCTGGGGCGAGATCCGTCTCGTCGCGTCAGCTCGCTCGGTAGGCAGGGTGCTGCAGGTCCGTGGGGAGGATGTCGTCGTCCAGGAGCTGACGTCGCAGGTCTTCGACGGCGTCGACGTCGCGATGTTCGACGTGCCTGCTGAGGTCTCGACCAGGTGGGCACCGATCGCCGTCGAGCGAGGCGCGGTCGTCGTCGACAACTCCGGCGCATTTCGGCTGGACCGCGACGTGCCGCTCGTGGTGCCGGAGGTCAATCCGGCGCAGGTGCGTAATCGGCCGCGCGGCATCATCGCGAACCCGAACTGCACGACGCTGACGATGATGGATGCCCTCGGCGCGCTGCACGCGGGCTGGGAGCTCAGCGAGCTCGTCGTGGCGTCCTACCAGGCTGCCTCTGGGGCGGGGCAGCCCGGCATCGATCGCCTGTATGCCGAGGTCGAGGCCGTGTGCGGCAAGAGAGACGTCGGCACCCACACGGGCGGGGTCCGTCGCCGCGTCGCCGCAGCCCTGCCGGACGACTCGCCCTTCCCAGCTCCGTTGGCTTTCAACGTCGTGCCGTGGGCCGGCTCGGTCAAGGAGGGCGGGTGGAGCGCGGAGGAGCTCAAGGTACGCAACGAGTCGCGCAAGATCCTGGGGATACCCGACCTGAAGGTGTCGGCCACGTGTGTCCGCGTGCCGGTCGTCACGACGCACTCGCTGGCGGTGCACGCGACCTTCCGCAAGCCACTGACGGTGGCCGAGGCCCGCACCGCACTCATCGAGGCGCCCAGTGTCGTCGTTCTGGATGATCCGGCGAACGGCGAGTGGCCCACCCCGGCGGATGTCGTCGGCTCCGATCCGACCTTCGTCGGCCGGATGCGCCAAGCCCTGGACTTCCCGAACACGATCGAGCTCTTCGTGTGTGGAGACAACCTGCGCAAGGGCGCCGCGCTCAACACGGCGCAGATCGCCGAGCTTGTCTGCAAGGAGCTGTCGGGCGCGGACTGAGCGTCCTCAATGTTCTGCGATGGTCCCGGGGGATAAGCCGTCAGAGCTGTCGACTTGCCCTTCAGGCGCCTCCGGATTTTTCTCAGGACTGCCCCCAAACGGCCGTATCTGCAGGCGACGGCCTTATCGTGGCGCAAGTCACTCCGGGCACGTCGGCGGTGGTTGGGCGGTTGCGGCGCGCCTTGGGATTGAGTTCCTCCGGGGGAGAACCTCGAAGACCTCTGAGGCGCGCCGCAACCTGTGTCCGCACGTTCGTGAGCGAGCCGTGGAACTCGAAGGACCGCACGACGCCCTGGCCGAGTCGGGCGTCATCCCTGCGAGCTTCGTGACATCGAGGGCGCTATGGGACGCCGGCAATGAGCTCGCGAAGGGCCGCGACGTGCCGCGTCAGCGCGGTGCGACCACGGGGCGTCAAGGAGATCCAGGTAGTTCGCCGCCCGGCGTGGACGCCCTTGCGGTTCTTCAGGTAGCCGGTCGTCACGAGCGCGGCGATGTGCTTGGACAACACGGAGTCGCTGACGTCGAGGGTG
>JAUNUZ010000251.1:336-4371 GCA_030537915.1 Micrococcales bacterium | reverse complement strand
AACGTGTCCGATAGCGGCGTCGGCGTCGCCAATCCAGGAATCAGGCCCCTCATCGGTTGACCCTCCTCATCAGCTGACTCTGACCTGGTGTTCGAACGAGTACACGAGGGCCGTGTCGGCCAGGTCGAGTCGCTCGACCGGTTCGCCGCGCCGTCCGGTGTCGGCCTCGGCCGGGAACATCAATACCCTGACCCGCTGGGACATGTCCACGCCCGGGATCCGGGCCAGCGCCGCGTGTACCTCGTGAGATTGGACCGAGCGACCAAACGGCCAGCCACCGCCGTCGGGACCTCCAAGCAGGGGGTGATAGAGGCGATACAGGGCACGCAGTACCTCCGTGCGTACTCGCGCGCGGTCGAACCGCGGCCGCGCCGTCAGACTGACGACGGCGGTCAACCAGACGTAGTCCGGAGGCTGGACCAGCAGACGGGTGCCGACCAGTCGGCGGGTGTCCAGGCTCGTGCTGATCCGCTCGAGGGTGGCGGGTGGCGGGTCGAGATCCGCGCGTTGGATCCGGCCGACCTCGTCACCGACCACGTGGGGGACGACCAGCAACCGGACCCCGGCCGGGTGCTCGGGGTCGGTCACGCAGCAGACCCGGGCGGCGTCCGGGGCGACGTCGCGCGCCAACTGCTCGAAGTCCTCGGTTGTCACCGCCCGCCCGCGAGACCGCAGCAGCAGGGGGCCGCGGGTTTTGGCGTCGGCGAGGGTCTCGGCCTCGGCGCCGCCGATGGCGGGCGCGCGGTTCTCGACCCGAGAGACGTAGGGAATGCTGGTCTTCAGAACGCGCACCTGACCGACGGCGACGTTGCCGCGCCGACCCCCGCCGGTTCGGTATCCGTCGACCCGCAGCACGGAGCCTGTCGGCGGAACCGCTCCGTAGCCGACCAACTCCCCGCTGGCCCCACGGACGGCCGGACCGAACTGGACCTCACCGGCGTAAGCGTCGATGCGAAAGTGGCGGTCGGTCGAGGTGGACAGGGCGAAATGGTCGGCTGGAACCTCCTCCCACAACTCCTCCGCGTCCCCCTGGACCACGGTGACCGTGGCCGGGTGCTCCGAAGCGACGACGGGCCGCCGGCGCAGCGGAAACCGCTGACCCGGCGTTCCGTCCGAGCGGCCGATCACTTCGCTTCGGACCGTGCACGGTCGACACGGTCCCGCCGATGGTGAACGCCTCGACGCTCACGATCGTCGGTGACGCGTTGTACGTCGGCTGGTCCGGCTGTGGCTCCACCAGCCGGCAGCGCAGCCACCCCGCCCGTTGCTGGCCGATGATCGAGGTCTGGTGCGAATCTGGGACGTGCAGGACGACGTCTCCCGGCTGGTTCAGCCCGCCGGTCTCGTCCGAGCCGACGCCGCAGGCCGACCATCCCGATTCGGTCTGGGCTTCCCACACCACGGGCGGCCGCCGCGGATCGACGCCACGGCCCGAGACCTCACAGTTCATCCGGAGCAGCACCGCGCACGAAGGAACCGCGTTTGACAACCCGACCAGCAGGGCGTCCCCGGTTACCGGTGGCGTCGAGAAGCACCGAAATCCGACGCCGCCCAGGCTGGCGGTGCCGTCGTCCACCGCACCGCCCGCCGGGGACGAGCCGGCCGTCTCGAAGGAGCACGGCAGGATCTGCAGCTCGCGAACCGTGCTGAACACGACCGCCTCGCTGACGTCGGTCCGGGGGGTAGCGACCTGGCTTTCCGCTCGCACCACGACGGGCTGCGGCTGGGGGGCGGAGAGCCAGAAGGTCACCGACCCCTGGGCGGCAGCCGGCGGCCGGAGCTCGACGCCGATCAGCTCCAAGAATTTGACGTAGTGCAGGTCGGGCACCCGGTTGAGGCGGAAGATCAGCTGATCGACCATCTGGGCGAACGCCTCGATCAAGGTCACGCCGGGGTCGGAGACGTTATGATCGGTCCACGTCGGGCAGCGCTGCTGAACGAGTCGCTTGGCCTCGTCCACCAGGTCCTGGAACTGGCGGTCGTCGAGGTTCGGGGCGGGCAACATGGCTCATCCACTCCCCGGCGCCGACAGACCCGGACGCGCCTCGGCGGTGATCATCGGCTGGGCCCCGCTCTCGTGATCGGGGATGACGTAGAACGGGAAGACGAGGTTGCGGCGATCGTTCGTACTGCGGACGAGGTAGCCGACGTCGACGTACAGCGTGCCCGACTCGACGGCCTCGAAGCTCACCCCGATGTCGCCCACCTCGATCCTCGGCTCCCAGCGCTCCAGCGCATCGCGCACGTCGTAGGCGATCTGGCCGGCGGTCGAGGACGTCGCCAGCCCGAACACGTGGTCGTGGATGCGGCAACCGAACTCGGGGCGCATCGGTCGCTCGCCGCACGCGGTGCCGAGGATCAGAGTGATGGCCTGCTCGATCTCGCGTTCTTGCGTGACCAGAGCTATGGATCCGGTGGCGTCGGTGCCCAGGGGATAGGCCCACCCCGCACCGATAAAGTCGACGGTCATCTCAGCCCCCGATCATCACGGTCGGGCAGCCGATCACGATCGGCGCCCCGCACCCGGCCAGGTCGCCCACGCGGGCGGCGGGCAAACCCCCGATGAGGACGGTCGGGCAGCCTGGCGGGAGGATCGCGCTCGGTGGATGCACTGCGGGCGGGGGGAACGAGCAGACGTGGGGAGTGCCCACGGTGGCCGCAGGCATCCCCCCGATCAGGACCGTGGGGATCCCAGGCGGTCCGATCACCCCGGGATGTCCGGTCGGATCTGCGACTCGCGCTGCCATCGGCATGGTGTGATTCCTTCCCTAGATCGGTTGGTGGGGTGGCTAGTTGATCTTGACCATCGCGGCCGATACCGAGCACATCGCGCCGCCCTTGACCTCGGTGGTGGCACTGCCCTCGAGCTTGGCTGCCGGCGGTCACAGACACTGCGCCGCCACCCCCATCGACGTCAACCCCCTGGGTGGCGTTGAGCGAAATCTTCCCGCCCTTGAGCTGGAGGTCTGCGCTGTCCGAGTCGAGAGTGATGCCCTGCGACCCCTCGATGAGGACCTTGCCGTTGGCGTGAATCGTGATCACGGTGCCGACGCTGTCGAGAGTAAGCGTCAGGTTCTCATCCGAGGTGGCGATCCGGATGCCCTCGGTGCTGCCGTCAGCGTCGAGCAGGTCGATCCGGTGGCCGAGGCGCGAGACCATCGATCGGCGGTTGACGGCGCCGGAACCAGGGTCGATCAGCTCGATCGGGCCCGGCGGCATCGTGTCGAGCCCGTTGAACAGGCCTCCGAGGACGACTGGACGGCCGAAGTCGCCCTGTTCGAAACAGACCAGCACCTCGTCGCCCACTTCCGGTAATACGGTCCAGCCCCGGTCCTGGCCGGCCCCCGGTTGCACGGTACGCGCCCAGTCGCTGACGTAATCGTCGGAGAGCCAGGGAAAGGTGAGTGTGACCCGACCGAGTCCCTCCGGGTCCGCGACGTCGCTTACCAGAGCGATCGCCGCGCCCGCCCGTGCACTCGGGGAGCGACCACCCGTTGATGCGAGACCGAGCAACGTCCGGTCGTGCTTCCCCGTCACCGAAAACGCCGTGGTGTAACCCGTGCCGGGCTCGAAACAGTGGCGCGACGTGGTGACGGTGTACTTGCCGTCGAACGGGATCCCGAGTCCGTCGACGGTGATCGGTGCGCCGGCCCGGATCTTGGGGTTGCCTCGCGCGACCCCTTCAAACTCGGCGAACGCGCCCGCCAGTTCTTCTGCTAGCGCCTTAGCCGCCTCGTCCACCTCACCCTGGCTCCGGTAGGGGACGTCGGTAGACACGTGGGTGACATCGCCGAAGGTCGCGGCGAGATCGGCCGGGGTGACCGTCGGCAGGTCGACGGTGCGGGTCGCCGCCGGCTCGGTCGCTATCAGCGCCTGCTTGGTGGCCACGTCCCAGCCGCGAACCTCCACCTCGGCGGCCTGCTGAGCCGAGGTGAGCACGGAGCGGAAGCGCAACAAGTCCCGGCCGAGCCGGATCACGAGGGGATCCTCGGCGGCACCACCCTCGGACGCTGCGGGGGCGTCGGTAGCGGCGAC
>JAUNUZ010000251.1:0-311 GCA_030537915.1 Micrococcales bacterium | reverse complement strand
TCGTGATCTCGCATCCGCTGTCGCGGGCCAATCCGCTCAACAGCTCCCAATCGGTCTGACCCGCCTGGGAGAGGTGGGCGAAGACCGTGGGAGTCGCATCGATCTGGCCGACGGTGAACCCGTGCCGCTGAGCCACCTCTGTGGCGACGTCGGCAGCGGTAACCTGCAGATAACTCTGGGTCCGACGGTTGCGGAACAGCCGATGGGCCTGGTCGTAGCCGCGAACGACGGTGAAGGTGCCGCCGCCGTCGAACTCCGCTTCGAGGGCGGTGATCTCTCCCTCCAGCAGGTCCTCGGGCGATTGGGACGCT
>JAUNUZ010000250.1 GCA_030537915.1 Micrococcales bacterium | reverse complement strand
GACGAGGAAGAGCAGCGCGACGACGAAGAAGAACCACGCGGTCGCCCGCTGCGACTTCGTCAGCCCGACCTCACCGGGCTGGCGGAAGGCGATCGAGGGCGCCTCCTCGGAGTGCCAGCCGATCTTGCGGCTCCAGCGGCCGTAGACGGCGAAGAGGACGCCGGTGCCCCCCAGGAGCGCGATGAGGCTGAGCCCCGACCAGACGATGAGATCGGCCGTCGGTCCGTTGTCGACGGCCGGTTCCATCGGCCAGTTGTTCGTGTATCTGTAGCTATGGCCGGGGCGCTCGGCGGCGCTCGCCCACGCGGTCCAGCTGAAGAAGGCGGTGAGTTCGCGGATTTCGTTGGGGTCGGTGATGACCTGCGGCAGCAGGCCGTTGGACTTGGCATCGGTGCCGAAGAACTGCGTGTAGTGCTTGACGAGGGACTGATAGGCCGCGGCCTGGTTAGGGGTGTAGGTGATGACCCCGGTGGCGTCGTTGTAGCGGTTGGTGCGGAACTCCGCGATGACCGCGCCGTGCGGATCCTGGGTCCCGTCCGCGCGCAGGCGCTGCTCAACGAAGTCGGCGGATCGGCGCAGGTAGTCGGCCGTGAAGTCCGGCCCGAGGTAGCCGCCGTGGCCCATGATCGAGCCGTACTCCATGAGCCCGCGGGCTTGGAAGAGCTCCTGGCCCCGCGTGATGTCCTGCCCCGTGAAGACCGTCTCGCCATCGGCCAGGACGACCTTCGTCGGCATCGGCATCGCGGCCGTGTAGGTGCGGTAGGCGAGGATGCCCATGACGAAGAAGCCAAAGATCAGCACGAGGGCAACGGCCTGGATCCATCCTCGGCCGATGAGCATTTGGTTGCGGCCCCCCGAGGGGGTCGGCCGCGTCGCAGAAGTGGTGGTCGCCATCGACAGCCGCCTTAATCACGAGGGATCCCTGAGAAACAAGCGCAACCTAGCACCGGCTCTTCGCGGCAGGGGGCGTTTTCCAGCTGGAGTCCAGGATTGGAAACAGTTTGTGACCTACGTCGCCAAGCGTTGGCCGGCCAGGACTACGGCCATGTCGATGTCCTGGCAGCCGTCTTGCACCGCACCGGATTCCGCGTGCACAGGGGCCAGCGGGCTCTGCTCAGAGCGTCGGACCGGTGACTCCGGGGACCGAGCCGTCGGTCGGAATCGGGGGCAACTTCGCAGCGCGCTCGTCGACGGGGCCGGCGGGTGCGGCGGCGGCCTGCTCGGCCTCCTCGCGGGCGGCCTTGCGTGCGGCCTGCTCGGCCTCCTGCTCGTCACGCTCCTGCTCGGTCGTGAAGCTGCGCGCCGACAGCAGCTGGTAAAAGCCGAGCGCATTGCCCCAGTTGTCCGAGAAGTTCGCGAAGGCGACGACATCGGCGACGCCGACGACCTCACCGATCGGCACCTGGGCCTCCTCCATCCGCGCCAGCGCCGCCCCGAGGTCTGCGACTTCGAAGCGGATGCGCGCGTTGTTGGCGCCCGGTCGGTCGTGTCCCGTCGAGACCTGCAGCCAGGTGCCGGGGCAGATCTGCCACTCGAGGAAGTCGTCCATGGGGGCGGTGTCGGGGCCGCGGCCGAAGACCCGGGTGTAGAAGTCCAGGACATGGCCGTTGTCGCCGGCGTTGATGGCGATCGTCATGCCGCGCAGGTCACCCATGAAATCAGGGTAAGGCAGCGTGGCCAGCCCAGATGCAGATCAATCGACCAGGACGGGCGACTCGTTCGGGTCGGCTGGGTCGCGGCCCGTGGGTGGTTCGCTCGCCGCAGACCCGACCCGAGCAGACGCGAACCGCTCAGTTGGGCCGCCACCACCCGGAGGGATCCTCGCGCGGTGCGTCGTAGAAGGGCGAGTCGGTCCCGTCGGCGTCCCTGCTGCGATAGATCGTCTCGCCGTCCTCGGGTTCGGAGCCCAGCCCACCCAGGTCCATCGACGCAGTGTCGTCATCGTCCGGCGCTGCGACCGCGGCGCCACGGCCGGGTTGGCGTCGGGGTTCGCGCCGGTCGCCATGGCGCTTCTTACGGCTCTTACGGGGGGTTTCCTGTACGGGCCCGTTCATCGTGGTGGCGAATGCGGGCCGTCCGGCGATCCGCCGGAGGTGTTCAGCGAAGGTCCGCCGGCGCGTGGGGTCCTCCTCCTGCATGATCTCGGCTGCGTAGTCGTCGGTCTGGGAGTCGACGGCCTCGTCGCCCTTGCGGTGGAAGATCTGGGCGATGATGGACTTGTAGGTCGCGTCGGGCTTGGGGATGAAGTAGAGACGCGACAGGGCCTGGTCCTGACCGGCGCTCTCGAGCACGAACGTGCCGTAGCCGAGCAGGCGGCCCGCGACTGAGCGGTGGTAGGTCATGTCGGTGACCTTGCCGAGCGGCATCATGTCGACCTTGCGGACGATGAATCCGTAGATGAGGAGCAGTCGCCGGTCGGTGGCGATGAACCACTCGCGTCGCCACTCCCACAGGTAGAAGAGAGCCCGCCCCAGGAGGGCGAACGACAGCCACCAGCCCAGATCGCCGAATGCAGCGCCCCGTCCGTGGACGGTGGCGGACAGCCAGCTGGCGAGCGCGAGCCCGACGACGGCGAGCGCCACCGGCTCCGCGACCGTCGCCCAGTGCCGGTGGACCGCGACGACGATGTGCTCCCCCTTGAGAAGGTAGCGCTCGAGGTGGTCCAGGTTCCGCTCTGGCATGGCCTCAGCCTAGGCCCGGTGCCCGCAACTGCTACCGGCCGAGGACGCGATCGAAGAAAATGCCGATCGCGGAGAAGCCATTGATGAAGATCTCCCACACCGTGATGACGAGATCGGCGGCGCGGTCCGGCGACGTGAAGATCGCGTAAATGACGAAAATCCAAAAGATCCACACGAAGATCCGTTTGACCTGGTAGGGCATTCAGACTCCTGGTGGACCGGGCTGGGTGAGGCGGGCGGGTCGCGAGCCGCGCGGCCCACGTTGCTGATTCGTCAGACGGAAGATTCCTTAGATCATCGAATCACACCCATGTCATCAGCCCAAACGCCACGCCGTGCCGCTCGCGAGGCGCTTCTGGCCCGTTGGTCTCCCGCGGGCCGTCCGCAGGCTCAGCGCAGGCGGTCCCGCGCACGGGGCTCCGGCGCGTGATCCGCACCTCACCATGATCGAACGCGACTTTATCGGCGCCGCCTGCCAATCGACCTACGGCGTGGAGCTCCACCTGGCCCAGGTGGCGCACCTCGCCGGTGACGCGGTGCCGCCGCTGCGCCGCGTCCTGGAGTGAGGTCGCCGGAGCGATCCCTGCGAGCCAGCCTCGGCGGGTGAATCACCTAAAGATGTTCCGGAGCATCAGAGGACGCCATAGAGCCGATCGCCGGCATCGCCGAGACCCGGCACGATATAGCCGCGCTCGTTGAGCTTTTCGTCGATGGCACCGAGCACGAGGGTGATCGGTGGGGTGACGCCTTCGAGCTTCTCCTCCAAGTGCGCTATGCCCTCGGGGGCACCCAGCAGGCAGACCGCCGTGATGTCGTTGGCGCCTAGCGAGACCAGGTAGTCGATCGCCATGACGAGGGTGTGGCCCGTCGCGAGCATCGGGTCGATGAGGTAGCACTGCCGCCCGGACAGGTCGTCGGGCAGGCGGTTGGCGTAGGCGCTGACCTCGAACGTCTCCTCGTCGCGCACCATGCCGAGGAATCCGACCTCCGCGGTCGGCAGCAGCCGCACCATCCCCTCGAGCATGCCCAGGCCGGCGCGCAGGATCGGGACGATGAGCGGCTTGGGCCTGGCGAGCTTGATGCCGCGCGTCGGCGCGACGGGCGTCTCGATATCGAACGGCTCGGTCCGCACTTCGCGCGTCGCCTCGTAGGCGAGCAGGGTCACGAGTTCCTCGGTCAGCCTCCGAAACGTCGGGGAGTCCGTGCGCTTATCGCGCAGGAACGTGAGCTTGTGGGCGATGAGCGGGTGGTCGGCCACATGGACGCGCATGGGTGAAACTTAGCCTGTGAGCGGCCCCTTCTCGGCGCAGGACGATTCCCCACGGTTCCCGGACCCGGCCCGTGAGGTGCGCAGCGACCTGGCGGTCGACCCCCGCTACCTCGCGGCCATGCGGGAGGCGTTGGCGCTGAGCGCTCCTGGCGAAGACGTGCCGGCGCCTTGCGTCGACGTCCCCGTCGGGGCGCTTGTGCTCCAGGAGTGCGGCGCGGTGATCGGCCGCGGGGTCAATCGCCGAGAGGCCGATCACGACCCCAGCGGACACGCGGAGATCGTTGCGCTTCGTGAGGCAGGAGCGGCACGTGGCGGGTGGCGGCTCCAGGGGTGCACCCTGGTTGTCACTCTGGAGCCGTGTGCGATGTGCGCCGGTGCCGCCATCCAGGGGCGCGTCGACCGGATCGTCTTCGGCGCGTGGGACC
>JAUNUZ010000249.1 GCA_030537915.1 Micrococcales bacterium | reverse complement strand
CATCGGGGCCAGCATCGGCGTGGCGACCCAGGCGGTCGGCGACCTCGATCCCGAGCACCCGCGCCTGCTGGATCACCAACCCTGAGGTGATCCCGGGTAGCGAGGGCAGGCGGGGGTCGGGCCGGCATAGCGTGTTCCCCTCCCACCACAGCAAACATGTCGTCGCACCCTCGACGACGATGCCGCCGCGGGTCAGCACCGCCTCGTTGGCGCCGTGGTCGAGGGCTTGTGCTCGCAGCTCGAGTAGCTCTGGTAGGTCGGGACCCTTCACGCAGGGGGATCGGCGCCGGTCCTCGCCCGCGACCCACAACCGCACCTCGGTCTGCAGCGGTGGAGCGGCGCGCATCCGCAGCAGCAACCGGCCACGCCCGTCCGCCTCGACGCGGGGGAACCACGAGCCGGTCGGCGGGACCACGGACAGCGCCCGGTGCCAGAACGCGTCGACCCCCTCGATTCCCGCTGCCTGGACCGAAGCGCTGAAGCGGGCGCAGTGGGCGTCGATGGCCCGCGCCTGCCCGTCGTGCACGAGCCAGGAGTCGACGACGACGGGCGGGCCCAGCTCCCGCTGCTGGGTCGAGGTCAGGCGGCGCAGCCGGGTGCCGTCGTCGAGGAAGATGGCCATCTCCAGAGCGTGACATGACCACCTGCGGTCAGGGGGGCAGGCGTCGTCTCACCATGGAGGACAGTGCTCGAAGGGGTGGGGTCTGGGGACATACATTTGGACCTGGCTGGTGACCCCCGGCCGCCCTGAGCAGACCGATATCCGGCCCCCGGTGATCCCGACGCTGGCCCGCGATTCTCGCCTTGTCAGACCCCGGCGAGCGGCGCTCGACCATTCCACTACGCCGGGCCGTTGCCGGCGACGAAGGACGGGATCGACATGAGCGAAGAGCAGCAGGAAACACGCCGCGCACTGCAGGAGTCGATGGACCTGCGCGACCAGGGCCATTCCTGAGCGCAGAGGCATCCTTCAGGGCCGGCACCGATCTCGGTGTCGGCCTTTGAGTTGCGCCTGCACCCCTCCACCTAGAAAGGCTGGTCGCCGATGCTGTCCACCCTGTCCCGCCCGCTGAGTCGCTTCGTCGAGCGATGGCTGCCGGGCCCGTTCGTCCTGGCAGCCGCCTTGACGGTCATCGTCGCGATCATGACGTTGACGCTGACGCCGGCCACGCCCAGGGAGGTGCTCGTCGGATGGGGTGACGGCCTGACCGGGCTGTTGGAGTTCATGACGCAGATCTGCCTGGTGCTGCTGCTCGGCTACACCCTGGCCAACACCCGCCCGGTGCACCGCCTACTCGTGCGCGCCGCCTCACTGCCCCGAACGCCCCGCCAGGCCTACGGATTCGTCGCCCTCATCGGCGGTGTGGCCTCGCTCATCAGCTTCGGGCTGGGGCTCATCGTCGCCGGAGTCATGGCCGTCGAGGTGGCGCGCGTGTTCGCCGACCGTAAGGAGGCGCTGCATTACCCGCTGCTCGTCGCCTCGGGCTACAGCGGCTTCGTCGTCTGGCACATGGGTTACTCCGGATCCGGCCCGCTCAACGCCGCCACCGAAGGCGGCGCGTACGCCAAGCTGCCGGGCGGGCTCGTGGATATCACCCGAACGACGTTCTCCGTGTGGAACATCACGGCGACACTGGTGACTCTGGTGGCTGTCGTCGCGGCCATGATGCTGCTGGCGCCCAAGCCGGACGAGCAGATCACACCCGCGCCCGCCAGCGCCTTCGAGGAGCCGGACCTCGCGGCCCAGGACGAGGCTGGGGTATCGACGACGCCCGCCGACCGGATCGAGCAGCTGCGAGCCATTCCCCTGGTCATCGGGGTCATCCTCGGGCTGTACCTGGTCGTCTACTTCTACGACAACGGGTTCGCACTCACCCTCGATATCGTCAACTGGACCTTCTTGGCTCTCATCCTGCTGCTGGTCGGCAACGCCAGGGAGTTGGCCGTGCTGATCGCCAGCGCAGGGCGCACCGTCGGTGAGGTGCTGCTGCAGTATCCGCTGTACGCCGGGATCATCGGGATGATGGCTGCCACCGGCCTGGTCGACGTCATCAGCAATTGGTTCATTGCGATTTCCACGCCCGCGACGCTCGGCCTGTGGACATTCCTTTCGGCGGGCCTGCTCAACATGTTCATTCCCTCGGGTGGTGGTCAGTTCGCCGTGATGGCTCCGCTGTTCGCGCAGGCCGCCGACGGCCTCGGAGTCGATCAGGCCGTCGTCATCATGGGCATCGCCTACGGCGATCAGTGGACGAACATGATTCAGCCGTTCTGGGCGATCCCGCTCATGGCGGTGGCCGGGCTCAAGGTGCGGGCGATCCTTGGCTACACCCTGATCACCCTCATCATCACCGGCGTCATCTTCGGCGCGACGATGCTCATCGTCAGTGCCACCCTCTGACCGCGGTGAGATCGCGCCGGCGAGCATGCCGTCCGCTATGCAGGTGCCGCGATGAAGCGCCGCACTTGCGTACCAAGAATCGAGATGCCGGTCCGATAGGCGAGACGTTGACTACGATCGGGGCATGTCGAACAGCAGCGCGCATCCCATCGATCTGGGCGTCATCGCCGGTGACGGCATCGGCCCGGAGGTTGTCGAGCAGGGCTTAGCCGTCCTGCACGCGGTCACGGGACCGGTCGGCATCACGGTGACGACGGCAGACTACGAGCTCGGTGCCAAGCGGTGGCACCGCACCGGGGAGGCCCTGCCCGAGGGCACCTTGGACGAGCTGCGCAGGCACGACGCGATCCTGCTCGGTGCCGTCGGTGACCCGAGCGTGCCGAGCGGGATCCTCGAGCGACAGCTGCTGCTGACGATCCGCTTCGCCTTCGATCACTACGTCAACCTGCGCCCGGCCAAGCTCTACCCCGGCGTGACGAGCCCGCTGGACGTCTCCCGCGTCGCGCCGAACGGCATCGACTTCGTCGTGGTTCGCGAGGGCACCGAGGGCCCGTACACGGGCAACGGCGGCGCGCTGCGCGTAGGGACCCCTGCCGAGGTCGCAACGGAGGTCAGCGTCAACACGCGCTATGGCGTAGAGCGCGTCGTGCGCGACGCCTTCGCCCGCGCCCAGGCCCGACCGCGCAAGCACCTGACCCTCGTGCACAAGCACAACGTGCTCTCGTATGCGGGGAGTTTGTGGCGGCGCACCGTGGACGAGGTCGCTGCGGAGTTCCCCGACGTGGCGACCGCCTATCAGCACGTCGACGCCGCGATGATCTTCCTGGCGACCGATCCGGGCCGCTTCGATGTCATCGTCACCGACAATCTCTTCGGAGACATCGTCACCGACCTGGCCGGCGCGGTCGTCGGCGGGATCGGCCTGGCGGCCAGCGGCAACATCAACCCGGACGGCACCGCGCCGAGCATGTTCGAGCCGGTGCACGGCTCGGCCCCCGACATCGCGGGCCAGGGCAAGGCCGACCCGACCGCGACCATCCTCTCTGTGGGGCTGATGCTTGGACACCTCGGGCACCACGCGCTGGCCCAGCGCATCGAGGACGCGGTCGCCGCGGACCTCGCGCAGCGCGGTAGCGGGATGCGCAGCACGAGCGCGATCGGTCAGGCGATCGTGGCCCGGCTCGGCTGACGCACCGCTACGACAGCAGCCTTCGGCGCAGGCAGAAGGATGGGTTCAGCGGGTGGCGTGGTGGGCGTGCACGCGAGCCGCCACGAACGTGAGGCGCCACCCGTCGGTGTCCCCGGCACGGCCGGCCGCCCCGCATCGGCACTCCCAGGCCCACCCGTCGTCCCGCTGCTGGACGCGGGGGTGGTGCCATCTCATGGTTCCCGATCGCTGGCGTTGCTGCAGTGTCGTCATCGTCTCTCTCGTCCTTCGTTTGTGCTCGTCGTCGCCCCCGACGTTTCCAGGGTGAGCGCGCCAGCCTTCCGGCGCGGCCCGCCACGCCGCGTCGGGGCGGTGCCTCCCGTCACACCACTGGCACCACACCCCGGCCCCGGCGCACGTCATGACCCGTCGCGGGCTGCCGCGAGGCCTGCGTGCTGGGGGATGTGACGAGTATCGTCGGCAGGAGTCTCGAAGACCAAGCCAGGAGCCATGCATGTCGACAATGACGTTCACTCGCGCAGACCACCCCTCGCCGGCGGCCGATGTCGACCGCGAGGCGATCCTGGCCAATCCGGGCTTCGGCAAGCAGTTCACCGATCACATGGTCGTCGCGACCTGGACCAAGGGCGCGGGCTGGCACGACGGCAAGGTCGTCGCCTACGGGCCGCTACAGCTCGACCCCGCAGCGGCCGTCCTGCATTACGCGCAGGAGGTCTTCGAGGGCCTCAAGGCGTTCCGCCACCAGGACGGCTCGGTGTGGGCTTTTAGACCCGAGGCCAACGCGCGCCGGATGGCACGGAGTGCTCACCGGCTGGCGCTGCCCGA
>JAUNUZ010000248.1 GCA_030537915.1 Micrococcales bacterium | reverse complement strand
CGGTGCGCACGTCCCAGCGCTCACGGGCGAGCGCGGTGAAACGCTCGGAGATCTGCCCGTCGAGGTGGCGCAGCAGCCGCGGGCCACGCGCGAGCATCGTCACCTGGGTCCCGAAAGCCCCGAAGATATGGGCGAACTCACAGGCGATGTAGCCACCCCCGAGGATGAGGAGTCGGCGGGGCAGGGTCTCCAATCGCATGATGGTGTCGGAGGTGTGCACCTGCCGGCCGGTTTCGAGCACCGGTGCCGGGAGGTCGGCATGGGCCCCGGCCGCGATGACGACCTGGTCTGCAACGACGTCGACCTCCCGAGTGCCGGGCGGGACGCCCGCCGCCTCCCACGCAGCCGGCTCGTCGTGCAGTCGCACGCGCACCCGTCGATCACCGACGAAACGAGCGCGGCCCAGGTAGGCCGTGGTGTCCGGACCCTTCCGGCGATAGTCCTCGCCGGCGGCGGCGATGGGGTCGATCCGCCCGAAGACCCGATCGCGAATGTCGGACCAGCGGACGTCCTCCAGTCGCGCATCGATCCCGTAGCGGGAGGCGCTGGTGATCGTGTCCGCGACCTGCGCCGCATAGGCGAACATCTTCGTGGGGATGCACCCCACATTGAGGCAGGTGCCTCCGAAGATGCCATCCTCGACGATGCCGACCGAGCGGCCCTGCCAGTCCGAAGTGACGAGCGAGTTGCCAGAGCCGCTGCCGATGATGAGCAGCTCGACGTGCTGAGGCTCCTGCTCGGCCTCGTTGCAGGGCTGTGGTGTGGAGCCATCTTTGCTGGGATTCACGTGTGTCCTCTGGTCAACCTGCGGTGTGATCGCGCAGCGCCGTGATGTGTCGAGAGACGGCCGGATCGATACCCAGGCCGATGGCGAGGTAGGTCGCGACGAAGTCGGTCTGCGCGATGAGCCCGGCCAGCCGGGTAAGCGGGTGACCGGGCTCGGCGCTGACGGTGGCAACCCGCACGCCGGCCTCCTCGGCGGTGTGGAGCACCGCCTGGGCGAGCGCGTCGAGGTCAGCCTCCTCGGGGGTCGTCGGCGTCGCACGGATCACGTCGCGCAGCATGAGAAGGCCGAGCCGCGGCTGGGCGGGGCCGTCGAGGAAAGGGTCGGCGAAGATGTCACCCCCGAAGGATCGGCTGGCGTGCCCGGTCACTCCCTGGCCACCGCCCGCGGTGAAGGGACCGTCGAAGGTCGCGACCACCTGCGACGCGGCGTCTGGCAACTCGCCGTGGGTCGCCGGGATCCGAGCCGTCCGCGCGAGCATCGAGGCGGCCCGCGTGGCCGCCACCCCGGCCAGCGGCCCGTCACCCAGGACCGCCGGGACCGTATCGGCCAGTTGCAGCGCGAGGATCTTGGCGGGGTTGACGAAGGCCTCAGAGGTCGGGCGGCAGGACTCGGCCTGCTCATCCAGGCGGGTCGCCGTGGCCAGCAGCGCGTCAGCGGAGACCGCGACGAGGCCAAGCTCGTTAGCCCCGACGAGCACCGGCGCGAGCAGGGACCACAGGGCGGTCCGGGAGGAGATGCGGTCCCGCCCCACGTCGACGTGGATGCCTCGCGCCCGCGCGCAGACGGCGGCGAGCGGTGAGTCCGAGGCCCCGACGGTCATGATCGAGGCGCCGCGGCGCGCGGCCTCGGCCGCCACGGCCAGCGGTCCGCGGGCCCGGCCCGACAGGGACACCGCCACGACGAGGTCGAGCGGGCCGACCCAGCCGGGCAGCGGCACGTTGCGCCGCACGCTCACCGGCACCGGGGAGCCGGGCTCGGCGAGCATGTCCAGGACGTCCGCTACGACGGCCGAGCCGCCCAGCGAGGCGACCAGCACAGATCGCGGGCGTTCCAGGCGGGCCAGCCGCTCGACCCCCGCCTCGTCGGAGAGGGTGAGCGCCTCCCGCACCTGGGCGCCGGCCGTGGCCAGAGCACGCAGGGTGCGGCGGCTGTCGCACGCTGCCAGGCGCTCCTGGTCATCGAGCATCGCCTCGTCGATGAACGGCATCGGGTGGTCCGCTCAGTCCGTGAGAATTCGGGCTTCGTCGACGAGCAGCACGGGGATGCCGTCCTCGACGCGGTAGGCCCGGCGCACCCCGCCCGCGTCGGGGACCAGCGCCTGCAGCTCGGGCACCCCGTCGGGGCCGACGCCGTCAACGAGCTCCTGCTTGGTGACGGGGCAGCGTAGGATCTCGCGCAGCCACGGCTCGATCGTCGGTGTGCTCATGGCGGACTCCTTGGTCGTCTGTTTCAGTGGCTGGTTTCGAATGATGGCTAGGATCTGGTCGCGGACGACGACCATCGTCTCTTCGTCTGCCGCCTCGACGTTGAGGCGCAGCAGCGGCTCGGTATTGCTCGAGCGCAGATTGAACCACCATGTCGGGCCGTCCTCGCCAGACTCCACCGTGAGCCCGTCGAGCTCGTCGATGTCGACCTGGCGCCCGTTCGCCCAGGCCCGGACGGCGTCGGTGGCCGTCTGCGCGCAGGGGACGGTGGAGTTGATCTCACCCGAGGCGGAGTACCGCGCGAAGGGGGCCGCGACCTGCGAGGCCGGGGCGTCCTGCTCTGCCACCGCGGCCAGCACATGCAGGGCAGCCAGCATGCCGGTGTCCGCGAACCAGAAGTCGCGGAAGTAGTAGTGCGCCGAGTGCTCGCCACCGAAGACCGCTCCCGCACGTGCCATCTCGCTCTTGATGAAGGAGTGTCCCACGCGGGTACGCACGCCGCGAGCCCCCGCCTCGGCGACGATCTCCCGCACGACGTGGCTGGAGATGACGTTGTAGACGATCGCAACGTGGGCCGCCTCGACACCTCGCGCGACCTCCTTGGCAATCTCGCGCTTAGCGACGAGGGCGGTGATCGCCGACGGGCTCACCGGCTCCCCGCGCTCGTCGACGACGAAGCAGCGGTCGGCGTCGCCGTCGAAGGCGAGCCCGAGGTCGGCCCCATGCTCGACGACAGCGGTCTGGAGATCACGTAGATTCTCGGGCACCAGAGGGTTCGCCTCGTGGTTGGGGAAGGTCCCGTCGAGCTCGAAGTAGAGCGGGACCACCTCGACCGCGCCACCCGGCAGCGCGCCGAGCACGGCCGGCACCGTGTGCCCCGCCATCCCGTTCCCGGCGTCGACGACGACCTTGAGCGGCCTGGCTGTGGACAGGTCCACGAGCCCGTGCAAGAAGGCCGCGTAGTCGCCAAGCACGTCCCGCTCCGCAATCATCCCGGTCGTCGGCGCCGGAGTCGGCAGTTGGCCGTCCAGGATCTCCTGGGCGCGCTCGGTGATCTGCGCGAGGCCGGAATCCTGGCCGACCGGACGGGCGCCGGCGCGGCAGAGCTTGATCCCGTTGTACTGCGCGGGATTGTGACTGGCTGTGAACATCGCGCCGGGCAGGTCGAGCGCGCCGCTGGCGTAGTAGAGACCGTCGGTCGAGCACAGTCCGATGAGCGTGACATCGAGGCCCAACTCAGTGACCCCCTGCGCGAAGGCCCGGGAGAGCTCCGGCGACGAGGGACGCATGTCGTAGCCCACGACTATCCCCCTCGCTCCGTCCGGCACCGCGACGATGCTCGCGAAGGCGCTGCCGATGGCCCGCGCCACCCGCGCGTCCAGCTGTTGCGGAACCAATCCCCGCACGTCGTAGGCCTTGATGAAGTCGGACAGCGTAGGCGTACTCACCCGATCGAGGTTACCGGTCGGCCGAGCGTGCCTCGACGTCGCGCAGTATGCGCAGGTGCCCGCGGCGGTCGCCGGCTGCCGCGGCGAAGCCCGGGAGCGGCTGGGGCTCAGCCGGGGGAGCCGGGGTGGCGCCGTCGTTGCGGTGCTTTGCCGGGTAGCCGGCCGACGGATCCTGGCGCCGGAGGCGATCCTGCGCACTGTTGTCCTCGCGCACCGCGTCCGCGACGGCGAGCAGGTCGTCCGGCGCCTCGGGCAGATCCTCGAACCGGTCCGCGAGCCGCACGACCTGCCAACCCCGCGGCGCGGTGAGCCGTTGCGCGTGCTCGCCACACAGATCGTAGGTATGCGGTTCCGCGTAGGTCGCCAACGGCCCGAGGACCGCCGTGGAGTCCGCATACACGTAGGTGAGCGTAGCCACGGCCCGACGCTGACAGGCTGTGCGGGAACACCGACGCATGAGGCTCACGCGTCCGAGGGTAAACCCCCGGCCTGCGCGGTAGTCGGCTGCACACGCCGTAGAGTCCTCGACATGAGTGGGCAGGTGCGTCGTCGCGACCGCCGGGGACGCGGGATCCGGGGCCCATTCGCCTGGCCCCCCGTGCCTGCGATGTCGAGCCGCTCGAATCAATTCGACGAACAGGTGCTCGACGCCGTCGAGCGCATCGAACGGCGGCTTCGCCGCCGGCTGGACAATGTCGAGCTTGCGGTCGAACTCGTCCCCCCCTCCGACCCGGCCCCCT
>JAUNUZ010000247.1 GCA_030537915.1 Micrococcales bacterium | reverse complement strand
ACCGCGCGTGTTGCGCAATGCCGCCTCGCGGGCGGCCGCGTTTCCAGAGCAGTCGATGGCGACCTCGCAGCCCTTCCCGGCGGTGTCCTGCTCGACGACGGCGTCGAGCTCCTCGGGCGGCACCGCCACATCGACGAGCCCGAGCTCGAGCGCCTGCGCTCGCCGCTGCGGGTTGACGTCGCTGCCGGCGACATAAGTCGCGCCCAGGGCCCGCCCGAGCATCGCGGTGGCCAGGCCGACCGGCCCGAGCCCCGTGACGAGCAACCGGTCCCGACCGTTGACGCCCGCCTTGAGCAGCCCCTCGTAGGCCGTGCCGAAGCCGCACGAGACGAGCGCCCCGTCGACATACGTCAGCGGCTCGGGTAAAAGGATGCAGTTGGCCTCCTCGGCGAGGAGGTACTCGGCGTGACCGCCGTCGCGCTGCCACCCGTGAGCCGCCCGGAACGGGCTGTGGCAACCGACCTGGTAGCCGCGCCGGCACTCGTCGCACACGCCGCACCCAGCGATGTGGTAAACGACGACACGGTCGTCGACGGACAGACGACGGCCACCGGGACCGACCTGCACGACCTGGCCGCACGGCTCGTGGCCGGCGATGACGCCCTGGTACGCCTCGGCGCCGCGCCCGAGATGCTCCCGGTAGATCGCGCGGATGTCGCTGCCGCAGATCGAGCTGGCCTTCATCTTGAGCAGGACCTGACCGGGGCCAGGCTCCGGGATGGCAACCCTCACGTGCTCGACTGTGCTGTTCCCCGGCAGGCGAACCCCGGCCATACTCGTCGATTCCGTGCTCACGTCAGCCTCCGGCCCGCCATGAATGCCGCAAGGGTCGCCCGTGCGCCGTGCTCCCGCAGCGAGGCGAGGTGGGCGGTGTAGACCGCGGTGAAACGCTCGTTCTGGCCCAGGTCACCGAAGTAATCCTGCATCGCGAGGAAGGCCAGGGGGTCGCCCTTGCTGTCCTGCGCGGCGGCCATGACCCGCTCCTTGTCGTTGTCGACGATGTCGATGGATTCGCCGTGCTCATCGACCCCTTCGGCATAGCGCGCCCAGGATGCCACGATAAGCGCCGAGGCGTCGATGTCGCCGTCCGCAGCCAGATTCTCCGTGATGACCGGGACGAGCCACTTCGGGATGCGGTCTGAGGTCTCGGCGCACAGCCGAGCCAGCGTGTCGCGCACCCACGGGTTGGCGAACCGGTCGACCAGCTGGTGCCGGTAGGCATCCAGATCGACACCCGGTACCAGCGGCAGAGTCGGGCTCCCTTCGCGCTCCATGTAGTACAGCAGGAAGTCCGCGAACAGCTGGTCCGAGCACACTTCGTGCGCATAGCGGTAGCCCGCGAGGAAACCGAGGTAGGTCAGCCCCTGGTGGCTGGCGTTGAGCAGCCGTAGCTTCATGAGCTCGTACGGGACGACGTCCGCCACCAGCTGGGCGCCGACCTCTTCCCACGCCGGTCGACCGGCCGGGAAGTGGTCCTCGATGACCCACTGCGTGAACGGCTCGCAGACGACCGGCCATGCGTCCATGATCCCGAACTGCTCCGCGAGGTGCTCTCGGTCGGCATCCGTGGTCACCGGCGTGATGCGGTCGACCATCGCGTTGGGGAACGTGACGTGTCCTTGTATCCAGTCCGCCAGCTCGGGGTCGATGAGCCGGGCAAAGGCCGACATCGCCTTCTTGGCGATATCGCCGTTGCCGGGCAGGTTGTCGCACGACTGGACGGTGAACGGATCGAATCCGGCGGCGCGCCGCGCCGCGAGCGCGGCGACGATGAAGCCGAAAGCCGTGCTCGGAGTCGCGCCTGGCTCAAGGTCGCCTCGGATGCTCGGGTGGTCCGCGCGGAACTGCCCCGTCACCTGATCGATGAGGTATCCACCCTCGGTGATCGTCAGCGCGACGATCTTCGTCGCTGGATCGGTCAACCGGTCGATGACAGCCTGTCGATCGTCCGGAGCGAAGAGCATCGAGGTCATCGAGCCGATCACTCGCGGCTCCAGAGTCCCGTCCGGGTGCTTCAGCACGAGCGTGTAGAGGCAGTCCTGCCCCGTCATCGCGTCGTAGATCCGCCGGTCGTGCGGGAGGGTGGCGATGCCGCAGATGCCGTAGTCGAGGCCCTTGCCCTGGCTGAGCAGGCGATCCAGATACATCGCCTGGTGGGCACGGAAGAATCCACCCACACCGAAGTGCACGATGCCCGTCGAGATTCGCGATCGGTCATAGTGCGGCACTGTCACGGACCCGCCCTCGGCGATGTGCGGCAGGTTTGCCTCGTCGAGTTCGACCCCAGTCACTTGACTGCTCCCATGGATAGACCTTGCACGAGCTTGTCCTGCGCTGCGAAACCCGCGATGAGGACCGGCAGAGACACGACCAGGGACGCCGCACACACCTTCGCCAGGAACAGCCCCTGGCTCGTGACGAATCCGGTGAGGAATACCGGCGCCGTCTGCGCGACCGTACCGGTGAGCACCCGCGCGAAGAGCAGTTCGTTCCAGCTGAAGATGAAACAGATGAGCGCCGCCGAGGCGATACCGGGCATGACGACCGGCGCGACGACCTCACGCATAGTGCGGATGAGACCGGCCCCGTCGACCTCCGCGGCCTCGAGCATCTCCTTGGGTACCTCGGCGAGGAAGCTGCGCAGCATCCAGATCGCGATCGGCAGGTTCATCACCGTGTAGAAGATGACGAGCATCCAGATGTTGTCCAGGAGCCCGACCTTCTGGGCAAAGAGGTAGAGCGGTAGCAGCGCGGCCACGATCGGCATGAACTTCGTGGACAGGAAGAAGAAGAGCACGTCGGTCCATTTGCGCACCGGGCGGATCGACAGGGCGTAGGCGGCCGGGAACGCGAGCAGCAGCACGAGGATCGTCGACACGATGCTCGCCGTGCCCGAGTTGATGAGCGAGGGCCACGGGTTGCTCCCGAAGAAGGTCTCGAAGCCATCGGTGACCAGCGGAGCGAAAAGGCTCGGCGGGTTCGTCGCGGCATCGGACTCCTTGTGGAAGGAAGTGAGCACCATCCACAGCACGGGAAGGACGAAGAGGAACCCAATTATCCAGGCGAAGACACCGAGAAACATCGAGGCCGGCGACTTCTTCTTGTGCCGGATCTGGAGCTTCGCTCCGGTGTAGGAGGTGATCGTGTCGAGGCTCATTGGGTGTCCTCCTTGAAGAGGGTGAGCACGGTCCGCAGGGCGGCCGTGGCGATGATGATCGTGCCGACGACGACGACGACACCGGCGGCCGAGGCGACGCCGTAGTCGTGCGCCGTGTAGAAGGTCTGGTAGATGAAGTACGGCAGGTTCGCCGTGCCGAGACCACCGGAGGTGATCGTGAAGACGTGGTCGAAGTTCTGCACGATGTTGATCGCACCGAGGAGCCCGGCGAGCTCGATGAAGGGGCGCAGGTGAGGCAGCGTCATGTTCACGAAGATCTGCGTGCTGCTCGCACCGTCGATGCGGGCGGCCTCGACGACGTCCAGGGGCCGACTCTGCAGCCCCGCGAGCAGGATGAGCATCATGAAGGGAGTCCATTGCCAGACGATGGCGATGACGACCGCCCAGAACGGGAACTGCGAGATCCAGTCGGGCTGCGGAGCGTTCTCGCCGAAGACCCAGCGCAGGATGCCGTTGAAGAGCCCGTACTCGGGGTTGTAGAGGGCGTGCTTCCACAGCAGGGCGGCGGCGATCGGCACGATCAGGAAGGGCGTGATCATCATCGTGCGCACGATGCCCCGGCCCAAGAACTCCCGGTCGAGCAGGAGTGCGATGCCCAGGCCGAGAATGAGCGAGAGCAACACGACCGAGACGGTCAGGGTGATGGTGACGATGACGGCGCTGCGAGCGTCGGGGTCGCCGAAGACGTAGGCGAAGTTCGAGAACCCGGTGAAGGCAATCTGATCCGGGTAGTAAGCATTCCAGTTCGTCAGCGAGGCGACGACGGTCGTCAGGAACGGGATCTGCGTCAGCAGGATAACGAGGATCAGGGCCGGCAGCAGAGGCAACCGGCGGGCCCAGTCGCCTGAGCGGTGCATCGCTGACCGCTTGGGGGGCGCCGACCGATTCGGTGCGGTCGTGGTCGTGCTCATGGAGACTCCAAACATCGAGTGGATGTGCGACGGCATGCGGCCCGGTCAGACCAATGCCAGGAGGGGCGGGCCACATCGGGCTCAAGTGCCCGGAGTGCCACCACCACCCGGAGGGCCGTGGCACCGGGCAAGGAGCCCGCCCTACCACCAGGGACGGGGCGGGCTCGCCTGCACTACTTCTTGTACTTGTTCGCGACCCTCTCGGCGGCCGTCTGGCCCTTGTCGAGAGCCTCGTCGACCGTGGTCTGCCCCGCGATCGCGGCGCTGACGTCCTGGCTCACCTTCGTCGCCAGATCCGGGAACTCCGGGATGTCGATGACCTGGATACCGGGAGC
>JAUNUZ010000246.1 GCA_030537915.1 Micrococcales bacterium | reverse complement strand
GCTCACGGCGCCGGCCGGCGCCGGTCCGATGGTGGCTGCGCGGGATGCCAGTCATCTGCCCCCTGCAGGCCCCGACCCACTGCACTTAGGGTTGGGTCATGCTCGTCGCCTTCTCTGTCGCCCCAACCGTTGCCGCCGATGACACCGGTTCCGTCCACGACGCGGTGGCCGACGCCATCGAGATCGTCCGCGCCAGCGGCCTGCCCCACACCACCGACGCGATGTTCACGACGCTGGAGGGCGACTGGGACGAGTGCATGGACGTCATCCGCCGCTGCTGTGCGGCACTGGCCGACACTGCGCCGCGTGTCGGCCTCGTCCTCAAGGCCGACATCCGGCCCGGCTTCACCGGCGAGTTGACCGGCAAGGTCGAGCGGCTCGAGGCCGCCCTCGAGCGCCGCGCGGGTATCTGACCCTATCCACCTACCTGCCCAGACCTCGGGGCCTTCGGCGGGTGCGGACGACCGGTCTGGCGTTGGGGCGAACTCACGACGGCCTCGACGTACGCTGACCCGCGTGCCCGTACCGCGTCTCGCCTTCGACCCCATCCGCCGGGCCGCCGTCCTGTGGGAGCGCCGCTGGGGCAGGGCCTCGGCCCCACAATCGATGGCCGCGGCCACGTCGATCATGCGGGTACAGCAACTCTTGCTCGCGGACTTCGACGCGGTGCTGGCCCCGCTGCACCTGACCTTCGCGCGGTTCGAGTGCCTTGTGCTCCTCACGTTCGCACGCGACGCCCGGCTGCCCATGACGACAGTCGGCGAGCGGCTGATGATCCACCCGACGAGCGCCACGCACATCGTGCAGAAGCTCGCTACCCAGGGTTTCGTCGAGCGCATCCGCAACCCCGCCGACGGTCGCGGCACCCTGGCGGTCCTGACTCCGACCGGGCGTGCGGCCGCCGAGCGCGGTGTGTCGGCACTGGTCGAGCGGGGTTTCGGACTCACTGGGCTCACCGGGCAAGAACGCGTCGATCTCTTCCGGCTCCTGGAGAAGGTCCGCCTGGGGCACGGCGACTTCGGCAGCGACTGAGGACAGGCCCGCCGCGCGGGTGGCATTCGCGGCCGCCGGCGTGCGCCCCTGGTTTTTAGTAGGACATCCTAGTAAATTAGCGGCATGACGATCACCGGCGATCAGGCTCAGGGGACCACGGCAGCGCCTGCCCAAAGTACTCCATTCCCTAGCGCACAGGAAAGTGTGCAAAGTGAGGGTCGTCGCCGCTGGCAGCAGCGTTACGACGCTGCGCGCACCAAGGGGCAGGTTCGCAATGTGGACTTCACGACCCTCTCGGGCATGCAGGTCGAGCCGGTCTACGGCCCGAGCGCTGCGGTGGAGGCGGTCGACGCGCGGATGGACCGGATCGGTTGGCCGGGTGAGTTCCCCTTCACCCGCGGCCTCTACGCGACCGGCTACCGCGGGCGCCCGTGGACGATCCGGCAGTTCGCCGGCTTCGGCAACGCTGCGCAGACCAACGAGCGTTACAAGATGATCCTGGCCCGCGGCGGTGGCGGGCTGTCGGTCGCGTTCGATATGCCGACGCTGATGGGCCGGGATTCGGACGACCCGATGAGTCTCGGCGAGGTCGGGCACTGCGGCGTCGCCATCGACACGGCGACCGACATGGACGTCCTCTTCGGCGACATCCCGCTGCGCGACGTGACGACCTCGATGACGATCAGCGGGCCGGCCGTCCCCGTCTTTTGCATGTATCTGGTCTCAGCCGAGCGTCAGGGGGTCGACCCGAGCGTCCTCAACGGGACCCTGCAGACCGACATCTTCAAGGAGTACATCGCCCAGAAGGAGTGGCTCTTCGACCCGCAACCACACCTGCGCCTCATCGGCGACCTGATGGCCTACTGCGCCGACGAGATCCCCGCCTACAAACCGCTGTCGGTCTCCGGCTACCACATCCGCGAGGCGGGTTCGACGGCCGCGCAGGAGCTCGCGTTCACGCTCGCGGACGGCTTCGCCTACGTCGAGCTGGGGCTGTCCCGTCGCCTGGACATCGAAACGTTCGCACCCGGCCTGAGCTTCTTCTTCGACAGCCACCTCGACTTCTTCGAGGAGATCGCCAAGTTCCGCGCCGGGCGCCGCATCTGGGCCCGCTGGCTGCGCGACGTCTACGGCGCCAAGACCGAGAAGGCGCAGTGGTTGCGCTTCCACACCCAGACCGCCGGCGTCTCACTCACCGCCCAGCAGCCGCTGAACAACGTCGTCCGAACCGCCGTCGAGGCGCTCGCCGCGGTTCTCGGCGGCACCAACAGCCTGCACACCAACGCGCTCGACGAGACGCTGGCGCTGCCGACCGAACAGTCCGCCGAGGTCGCCCTGCGCACCCAGCAGGTGCTCATGGAGGAGACCGGCATCTGCAATGTCGCCGATCCGCTCGGCGGCTCCTGGTATGTCGAGGCCCTCACCGACCAGATCGAGGCCGGGACGAACAGGATCTTCGACCGGATCCTCGCCATGGGATCCACCGCGCACAACAGCGGTGACCTGTCGGCCCTGGCCACCACGATCGCCGACAACGTCGGCGCGACCGACGCTCGCGTGTGGCCGATGACCTCGGGCATCTTGCGGGGGATCGAGGAGGGCTGGTTCATGGCTCAGATCGGTGACGCCGCCTTCGACTACCAGATTGCGCTCGAGAAGGGCGACAAGAAGGTGGTCGGGGTCAACACGCTCACCGAATCCGTCAGTCCTGAGCTGGAGATCCTGCGCGTCAGTCACGAGGTCGAGACCGCACAGGTTCGCGAGCTGCGCGCACGCAAGGGGGCCCGCGACCTGGCTGCGGTCGAGGCAGCGGTCGAGAAGATGGTGGCCGTCAGCCGGACGGACGAGAACATGATCCCGGCGATGCTTGAGGCGGTCCGCGCCGAGGCGACCCTCGGTGAGATCTGCAATGCGCTGCGCGAGGAGTGGGGCGTCTACCGGGAGCCGGCCCGCTTCTGAGTCGGTCTCGCAACACCCCCGGCTGGACGCGGAACGCCCATCGTAGAGAATGCCTGCATGAGTGATCAGCCCACGATGCCCCGTTCCGCCATGCGCGGCGCTGTCGACCTCTCGGGCATCGGCCAGAAGCCGAGCACAGCGCCCGCGAGCGGAGCACCGTCCAGCGGCGGAATTCGAGTCGACGCCACGGAAGCCGGCTTCCAGGACGTGGTGCTTTCCACGCGGGATGTCGCCGCGCTCGTCGTGCTGTGGTCCGCGTCCCATCCCGAGACCGAGGCGGCGGTGACCAACGCGGTGACAGTTGCCTCCGAGCAGGAGGGACGGCTGCGCGTGATCGCTGTCGACGTGGACGCCAACGCGGGGATCGCGCAGGCCTTCGGCGCAGAGCAGATCCCCATGACCCTCGGCCTGGTCGCGGGTCAGCCGGTGCCGCTCTTCCCCGGGGTGCAACCCGCGCAGCAGCTTCGCCCGGTTGTGGCCGAGATCCTCAACGTCGCGGTGCAGAACGGCGTGACGGGACGTTTCGACGCGTCAGCCGACGCTGCGGGCGCCGAACCGGAGCCTGTGCTCGACCCGAACCATGAGGCCGCCTACGACGCGATCGAGGCCGGTGACTTCGCCGGTGCGATTGCCGCCTATCAGAGGGCGCTCAAGGCCCACCCTGCCGACGAGCTCGCCAAGGTCGGGCTCGCGCAGGTCAACCTCATGAAGCGGGTCTCCGGCATCGACGCCGCAGCCGCGCGCGCCGCGGCTGCGGAAAAGCCCACAGACGTGGACGCCCAGGCCCTGGCCGCCGACCTCGACCTCGTCGCCGGTCATGTCGAGGACGCGTTCCTGCGCCTCATCGACCTCGTCAGGGCGACGGCCGAGGAGGAGCGCGACAGGGCCCGTGCGCACCTGCTCGAACTCTTCGAGATCGTGGGGCCGAAGGACGAGCGCGTCGTCAAGGCGCGTCGCTCGCTCATGAGCGCCTTGTTCTGACCCGCCCGTGCGCATGTCCCTGAGCCTGCAGGACGAAGTCTCCGGCAGGTGCCTCGAGCCGGGCTCCGCGCCAGATCGCCAATAGGTCGCGGCGCAGCCGCACGCCCTCCAAGGGAACGATAGCAACGAGCCCGGCGCGGCTCGCCGCCTTCACCGCCAGGCTGCTGACGACCGCCGGGCCCGAGCCCGCGACGACGCTGTGCACGATCGCTCCAGTGCTGGACAGTTCCATGACCGGCGGCGCCGTCGGCCCGGGCGCGAGCAGATCTTCGACGGTGCGGCGCGTCCCCGAGCCGGGCTCGCGCACGACGAGCGGGGTCGCGGCGAGCTCCTCGAGCTGTATCGGGCGTCGCCGGCGCGCCCAACGGTGCGCGGGGTCGACGATGAGCAGGAGTTCATCGCGCGCGACGACCACGCTGCGTAGGTGGTCGGGCGCGTCCGGGGTCTCGATGAAGCCGACGTCCAGGCACCCCTTCCCCACGCCCGCGATGACCTCGGCCGAGTTCAT
>JAUNUZ010000245.1 GCA_030537915.1 Micrococcales bacterium | reverse complement strand
GCGAGGTCAGCACGCAGGAGGTCTTCGTCGCGGCCGCAAAGGCCCGCAACATCAGCCCGACCGGGCTGCGCAGCCGCTCTGAGATCAGCGTCGTGCCCAGCTCCCAGATCCTCGAGCTCAAAGTGACCGCCGACGACGCCAACACGGCGGCATCCGATGCGAATGCCCTGGCCAAGGCCGGTGTGGACCAGAGCGCCGCGCGGATGCAGACCGAGCTCAAGGCCCTCACGCAGAACACCGAGAGGCTGATCACCGCCCAGGGATTGCGCGACACCCAGGCCGAGCGGACCCGCATCACCCAGCTCGGTGGCGCCCTGGCGCAGAGCCAGCAAACGATGCTCACGCAGTCTCGCCAGCTCACGCTGCTGCAAAGCGCCAGTGCCGGCGACGCGACCTCGACCTCGCCGGTCCTGCTCGGCCTCATGGGCCTCATCGGCGGAAGCCTCATGGGACTTGCCGTGACGCTGCTCTTCGGCGGCCGGCGTGGGCGCATGAACACGATGCGCGAGATGCGTCGCCTCTACCCGCATCTGGAGTTCATCCCGGCCCGAGACGTGCCCGCGATCCTGAGCATGGAAGCCGGCAGCGTCGATCGCGTCGTGCTCTCCGGCGTCCGAGTTCCGGCTGCCTCGGTTCGCGGCATGGTCGAGCCCGTCGCCGACGGCGTCCAAGCCGCCGGCCGAGACCCGCACGTCACCGAGGACGTTGCCCAGTTCGGCGCCGAGCACTTCGGGCGCGACGGCAAGCGCCAGGTCACCGTCCTACAGACGCCGCTGTCCGGCGCCATCGTCCGCCGGGTCGCCCGCGACCCCCGCTCGCTCCTGATGGTCTTGGTCCGCCCGCACAAGACCAGGTTCGAGTGGCTCGACGAGCACGCCGGTCAGTTCGGTGAGCGCACCTACGTCGTCGTCGACGGCTGAGACCGTCGACGTCACCGCCGTGACGCACGCGCCGATGCCAGAACGGGCGAGCATCGACGCCGTCACCACGCACCTGCCTGCCCTCTCGGGGGCCGGGCATCCGGCCACCGCGGACACTGCCGCCATCGCAGCCACGCAGGTCCCCGCAGTGAGCCAGGCCAACGGCAGCGGCTTGGCGGCCCGCACGCTCGCCTCCGCCCGCCGCCTGCCCTATCGCGCGGTCGGCGGCGATCCGGTCACCTGGGTGAGCTGGCTCTTCGTCATCAACTTCCTCACCCAGCGGCTCTCGTTGCCGGGGATCTCGATCCCCTTGACGGTCCCGCTCACGGTGCTCTGGCTGGTCGCGGGCTGGCAGAGCGGTGTCCTGGCGATCGAGCCGCGCCGCACCCTGCTGTGGCTCGTCGGCGCGGGCGCCTCGGCACTCGTGGTGCTTCCGCAGGTGCTCTTCGTGAAGTCCCCCTTCGTCAGCGTCAACAGCTGGGCCTTCTGGATGGTCATCTGGCTGCCGGCGTGCTTCATGTTCGTGGACCGCTCCAAGGCGACCTTCCAGCGCGCGCTGCGCTCCGTCTCGACGATCGGGGTGTGGCTCGGCGCCCTCTCGACGTCCTTCGTGGCGCTGCAGTTCGTCGGGGTCCCCTACCGCGACTACGTCGGCGACCTCGTGCCGGCCCAGTTCCTCGTCCAGGGCTTCAACACGGCCTACCCCTTCCTCTACGGCAGCCCGCTGACCAAGTCCAACGGTTGGCTCGCCCTCGAACCGTCGTTCATGTCCTTCACCCTCGGACTGTGCGTCATGGCCGGCCTGCTCTGCGGCGCCCGCGCCTGGAAGGTCGCGGTCATGGGGATCGGCATGCTCGCCACCGTGGCTGGCTCGGGCATGGCGATCGTCCTCGTCGGCATCGTCGCGATGCTCGTCCTGCGCCAGGGCTACCTGCTCAAGCGTTACCTCGTGCCGGGCCTGGCGCTCGGACTCGTGGCGGCACCCACGCAGATCGGTCAGCTCATCCTGGCCCGCACCCAGGAAGGGTCCAGCACGAACTCCTCGACGGCGCTGCGGACCTTCGAGCCCTATGTGCACCTCTTCCCGCGGTGGGTGGAGTCCTATTCCAAGATCTGGTTCGGCGGCGGCGCGGGCTCCTCGCGCCAGATCGTCGAGGGCTCGGGCATCTTGGGTCTCGTCGTCCCGACAACGGCCAAGGTCTTCTACGACTACGGGGTCTTCGCCGGGGCAGTTCTCATGTTCATCGTGCTCACGTGCTACGTGCGCACCCCTGCGCCGGCCCTGGGATATGCCGTGCTCGCCTCGATGCTCATCATCCAGCCCCCGGCGCAACCGCTGATGATCCCCGCCTTCCTCCTGACGACCCTCTGGGCTCCCGTCCCCTGGGCGGAGAGCGCCGTGGGTGCCCCGCGGCGAATCGCACGCCGCCTCGCCCGCCAACGCAGGCCGCGAAACGGCGACCGCCCCCGCCCCTACGACCCAGTCGAGACAAAGGTAGAACGATGAGCGAACCCACCGTCAGCGTCCTCATGCCCGTGCTCAACGAGGAGAACACCGTGCTGGGCGCGGTCCGCTCCGTGCTGGCTCAAGATGTCGACGTCGAGGTGCTGGTCATCGACGGTGGCTCCGTAGACCAGACTCCCGACCTGGTGCGCGAGGTCGCCGCGCAGGATCCCCGGGTGCGCCTGCTGGCGAACCCCGCGGTGATCATTCCCGCAGCGCTCAATGTCGGCCTAGCCGCCGCGCGGGGGCGCTACATCGCTCGCGTCGACGGGCACGCCTCGATCAGCGACGACTACCTCGGCCGGGCCGTGGGCCACCTTGCGGGCGACCCGAGGATCGCCTCCGTCGGGGGACTGCGGACCGGGACGGCCTTCACCCCACCGGGGCGCGCAGTCGCGCTCGCGCTGTCGAGCCGCTTCGGGGTCGGCGATTCGCTTAACCACTTCGGCCAGGAATTCCGGCTCACCGACCATGCCTCCTTCGGCCTGACCCGCACCGCGGTCGCCCGGTCGATCGGCGGTTGGGATGCGGACCTTCCGGTGAACGAGGACGTCGACTTCGACCACCGAATCCTGCAGGCCGGCCACTTGATCGCTTTCGACCCGGACATGCACATCCAGTGGCACGTCCGGGAGAGCCCCAAGGCCCTGCTGCGCCAGTACCGCCGCTACGGACGGGGCAAAGCTGCCATGGTCCGCAAGAACGGCCGCGCCTCGATCCGCCCCCGCCACCTCGCCGCACCGGTGGCGGTCGTGGGCACGGCGGCGCTCGCCGTCCTGGCGACCCGGCACCCGCGCTTGGCTGCTGCCGCCTACGCGCCCTACCTCATCGGGGTCACCGCAGCGAGTGTCGGCGCGTGGCGCGGGCGGAAGACCGACGACACCCACGCACCGAGCATCCCGCTGTCGTTCATGGCGATGCACTATGGCTGGGGACTGGGCTTCATCGAGGGCTACGCCTTTGGTCGCCCCCCGGTGCGCGCGAGCGGTGACGATCGGATCCGGTCAGCGCCCTCGAGCTGAGGATGGCCTTCACGAACCCGCCCAGCTGTCCGGGCGGCCCCTCGCACCCGCTTACCAGGCCTTGCGGTAGGCGGCGGCGGCCCTCGGGTTCTGGCCACCCCACAGGTCGGAGCGGACGTGTCCGGCGGGGTCGTTGAAATAGTTCTCCAACACGAGCACGTCGGCGTTCTGACGCATCCAGGTGCGCATCGCGGTGATGAAGAACGCGTTGTCGCCGTTGCCGTTGCGCCCCGGGTAGGCGACGCCCCACTCCGGGATCGTCATGCCCTTGCGGTGCGCCCGCGCGAAGGCCGCGACGTCGGCCAGGCCCGGGCTGCGCTGCGGCCGGATCGCGGCGCGCCACTGGGCGGGCGTGCGGGCCCGGGTCTGCCACTCGTCGTACATATCGCAGCCGATGAGGTCCACGACGTCGTCGCCGGGGTAGAGCTTGGTCAGCGAGTCGAGCCGGTTCTTCGAGCCGGGCATCGAGAAGCCGCAGGTGATGTCGAAGTCCCGCACGAGCTTGGGCGCGGTCGCCTTCATCACCTTGGCGACGCGGCGATAAGCGGCCTTCCACGTGGCAGCGTTCTTCGCGGTGCCGCCGTAGCGGACCCAGTCGCCGTTGGCCTCCAAGCCGATCCGCACGATGGCGTTGCCCCGTCCCTTCGCCTTCAGGTCCCGCGCCACCTGCCGGAAGACTCCGTCGTAGCGACCCTTGGCTACGTCAGCGAGCGTGCCCGGGCCTCGCTCGGGCAGCAGGGGGAGGCCGTAGACGAGCCGCCCGGGGAACGAGTCATAGGTCGAGATGTGCCAGTCCGAGTCGCGGATCGAGGACCAGGTGCTCTTGTCCGGATAGGTCGTCACCGCGTCCAGGGGAGTTCCACGCCACCGACCGAAGGCCTCGGCGCGCGCGCCGGACATGTACCCGCCGGTCCAGGCGCCGGAGAACCAGCGGGTGTTGTTGCGCTTCGCGCCGAGAATCCGGGTCGCGAGCGAGGCCCTCGAGGCGGCCGCGG
>JAUNUZ010000244.1 GCA_030537915.1 Micrococcales bacterium | reverse complement strand
GCGATTATTATCGCGGAGGCACCGTCCGCACGGATACCGGTGGGCTGCACCCCGCCAAATACCATCGTGAGCTGATGCGAGTGGCCCGTGAAGCGGGCGTCGAAATTCATTCCGGCGTACACGTGGACGGGGTGACGCGCGAGGGCAGCGGTTTCACCGTGCGCACCGACAAGGGCATGATCAAGGCGGGCCAGGTGCTTGTCTGTAGCAACGGCTATACCGATGCCAGTGATCGGTGGCTGCGCCGCCGCTTGGTCCCGGTACGCTCGCGCATCATCACGACCGAGGAACTTCCGGCCGAACTGATGGCCAGGCTGATGCCCCGGAGCATGATGGCCTCGGAAAACCGCAAGCTGGGATTCTACTACCGCCCCTCTCCCGACCGCAGGCGCATCCTGCTTGGTGGCCGCGATGCGTCGATCCAGGGAGAGCCAACCCGTCCAGTGATGGATCTACACGAAGGGTTGCTGCGGCTGTTTCCGGAATTGAAGGATGTGCGCCTCAGCCATACCTGGCATGGCAACGTCGCCATGAACCGCGACATGCTGCCTCGCATCTTCGAAAGGGACGGCGTGCACTACGCCACCGGGTTTTGCGGTTCGGGCGTGGTCTGGGCGCCTTGGATCGGCAGCCGTGTGGCCTACAAGCTGCTGGGGGATCGCGAGCGCGGTGTATCGACCTTCGACTTCCGCCCGCCGGCCGCAGTGCCGCTCTATAGCGGCAAGCCCTGGTTCATGCCGGCAATGATCCATGCCTTTCGGCTCCAGGACGCTATCGCGCTGCGTCGGCAGACCCGTTGAGGCAAGTTGTCATCAGGCGACCGCAGGTGCCGGCATTCTTCGCTTCGCGGCCACCCCGGCGAGTAGGGGATTGTTTCGGCGCGAGGGCCAGCCGGGGTCCGCGCGGCGCCGGCGCCATTGATCGCCAGGAGAGCGAGCTCCCGACTGTAGCGCGGGTCGTGTCCACCGTCCTCGGCGCGCAACTGGCCGATCTGGAGGACGAGATCGCGCCCCTGGAGAAACAGCGTCTCGAGTGACCCCGAGCGAATGCGACAAGCCGCCGCCTCGCGACCATCCTCGGCCTCGGACCTGTCACCCGCAAGCACGATCGCTGCGACGGTTCCCGACCCCTCGATCTTTGAATCTGGCCGACAATTTCCAGCCTGGCTCGGGCTTACGCCGGGCGCGCAGAGTAGCGGAGGCAAGGAACGACCAGCCGGCATCAGCAAAATGGGCGACACCTCTATCCAAGGGGCTGCTCGTCGTCGGTGCCACGGCCGTCCTCGGAATGGCACGCAGATCGCGTCCGTCAAGCTGGTGTAATTTCCCGGATGGCCGTTTGAGGTCATCGGTCAGGCGGCCTGCGTGGTGATGCTGAGAAGCGGGTCGGTCTGAGCGGCGTCGATCTGGCTGAAGGCTTCCACCATCATGTAGCGGTGCTGGCTCTGCCAGTCGTCGTTCCGCTCGAACAGGACGGCGCCGATCAGGCGGATGATGCTGTCCTCGTTCGGGAAGATCCCGACGACATCGGCACGGCGCTTCACCTCCTTGTTCAAGCGCTCCAGTGGGTTGGTCGAGTGCAGCTTCGTTCTGTGCTGGGCCGGGAAGGCCATGTAGGCCAGCACGTCGGCCTCGCTCTCCTCCATTAGGGTCGCGAGCTTCGGCCAGCGGGGACGGAGCTGGTCGGCGACGTGACGCCAGATCTCGATGGCACCCTTCTGGTCGGGCTGGGTGAAGGCCTGCCGGATGGCGGCCGCGACGACGGTGTGCTGGCCCTTCGGCACGTGAGCGAGGGCATTGCGCATCCAGTGCACGCGGCAGCGCTGCCAGGTTGCATCGAACACCCGCTGGATCGCCGCCTTCAGGCCGGTATGCGCGTCCGAGATCACCAGCTTCACGCCGTCGAGGCCGCGCCCCTTCAGACTGCGCAAGAACTCGGTCCAGAACGTCTCGGCTTCCGAGGGGCCGACGCAGAGGCCGATGATCTCGCGCCGCCCATCGGTGTTCACGGCGACAGCGATTATCACCGCCACCGAGATGATGCGCCCGCCCTGCCGCACCTTCAGATAGGTCGCGTCGAGCCACAGATAGGGCCATTCACCCGTCAGCGGACGGTCGAGGAACTCATGCACCCGATCATCTATGTCCTTGCAGAGCTTGGACACGGTGCTCTTGGAAATGCCCGACAGACCCATCGCCTGAACCAGATCATCGACCTTGCGGGTCGAGACGCCGCCGATCCATGCTTCCTGGATAACGGCCACCAGCGCTTTCTCCGACGTCCGGCGCGGTTCCAGGAAGCCGGGGAAATATGACCCCGTCCGCAGCTTCGGCACGCGCAGGTTCAAGGCCCCCATCCGGGTCTTCAGCTCGCGGTCGCGATAGCCGTTGCGCCAGGTCTGCCGGCCATCGCCGCGCTCGTAGCGCCCCGCGCCGATCATGCCCTCGACGTCATGCTCCATCAGCGTCTGGAGCACCGCCTCGGTCACGGCGCGAAGGAAGTCGCCCTCATCGTGCTTTTGCAAAAGCTCAATCAGGGGCATGTTGGTCTCGGTCATCGGGGTTCTCCTCGGTCCGTGGTTGAAGCTCGCAACTCCACCATAAACCGACGTCCTCGATGACCACCCGGTTACACCGCCAGCGCGGCGTAAAAGTCCACCACGTGCTCGGACGCTACCCGTGACGAGGCCGTCGGCCCGCAGCCGGGCAAGATGCTGGGACAGGGCGGACTGGCTGAGGTCAACCGCCTCGGCGAGCGCCCCGACCGACATCTCGCGCGTGCCCGCCAGACGACAGAGAACCAGCAGCCGCTTCTCGTTCGCCAGCAGCCGGAGCGTGGCGCAGACGGTGGACGTGGATGTCCCCGAACTGCCGGGCGCCTTCATCAACGCCCGCGTGCCGGTCGCGTTGCCGGTAGGACAGCGCCAGGCCCTTCTCGTGCCGGCGTCCGCCGTCGCCACCCGGTCGGACATCGACTTCGTGACCGTCATGGAAGGCAGCGCCGGGAGCGAGCGGGCCGTGGTCCTGGGGGAACGGGTCGGCGACCGCGTCGAGGTTCTGACTGGCCTGCGGGCCAACGACGAGGTGGTCGCGCCGTGAACGAACCATCCTCCGTCGGCATCGCCGGGCGGCTGACGCGGGCGGCGATCACCTCGCCGCTCACGCCGCTGTTCCTGATCGCGGCGTTCGTGTTCGGCCTGCTGGCGCTGGTCTCGCTTCCGCGCGAGGAGGAGCCGCAGATCTCGGTGCCGATGGTGGACATCATCGTCCGGGCCGACGGGCTCAGGGCCGAGGACGCGGTCAAACTCGTCACCGAACCGCTCGAGGCCATCGTCAAGGGCATCAACGGAGTCGAGCACGTCTATTCGCAGACGAGCGACGACCGGGTCATGGTGACCGCCCGCTTCGAGGTGGGCACCCCGGCGGACGCGGCGATCCTGCGCATGCACGAAAAGGTTCGGGCCAATTTGGACCGCATCCCCGTCGGCATCCCCGAGCCGCTGATCGTCGGCCGCGGTATCGACGACGTGGCGATCGTGACGCTGACTCTGTCGCCCGCAGCCGGCACGGGCGGCGCCATCACGGCCAACGATCTCACCCGCATCGCGCGCGAGCTGCGCTCCGAGGTGGCCAAGGTCGAGAATGTCGGCCTGACCTACCTCGTCGGCGAGGCGGGCGAAATGTTGCGGATTGCGCCCGACCCCGACCGGCTGGCCCTCTACGGCGTCACGCTGCAGCAGCTCGCCGGCAAGGTCGAGGGCGCCAACCGTGCCTTTCCGGCCGGCCGCGTCCGCGATGCCGGCGACCAGATCACGGTGCTTGCCGGCGAGACGCTCGGCACACCCGAGGCCATCGGCAACCTGCTCGTCACCACCCGCGACGGTCGCCCTATTTATGTCCGCGACGTCGCCGACATCGGCTTCGCCGCCGAGAGCGGGGCTGTCCTCGTCTCGACCGGCGCGCCGGGCGAGGACCGCGCACCGGTGGTGACCCTCGCCATCGCCAAACGGGCCGGCGCCAATGCCGTGGCGGTATCCGAGGCCATCCTCCACCGTGTCCAGCAGCTCAAGGGGTCGCTGATTCCGGCGGATATCCGGGTCGCGGTGACACGCAACTACAGCGAGACCGCGAACGAGAAGGCCAACGAGCTGCTCTACCATCTCGGCCTTGCCACCGTCTCGATCATCGCCCTGATCGTGATCGCCATCGGCTGGCGCGAGGGCATCGTCGTCGCCGTGGTCATCCCGGCGACGATCCTGCTGACGCTCTTCGCTTCGTGGCTGATGGGCTACACGCTGAACCGCGTCTCGCTGTTCGCGCTGATCTTCTCGATCGGCATTCTCGTCGACGACGCGATCGTCGTGATCGAGAACATCCACCGCCACTGGGCGATGCCTGGCAAGCACGATCGCCGCCAGGCCGCGATTGAGGCGGTGGCAGAG
>JAUNUZ010000243.1 GCA_030537915.1 Micrococcales bacterium | reverse complement strand
GGCGCCGGCGGGAGCGGGCGCCGGCAGACAGTGCTGGACGGCCAGAGCCCCTCGTAAGCAGTTTGGGTCCCGCGGGTGCAGGTCCCCGACCGGGCTCAGCGTGCGAACGAGACCGCCTTGAACGCCTCGGTCTGCCGCTTGATGCCGATCTCGGTGGGGAACCGCTCGATCGAACTCGCGCCGTAGAAGCCGACGATCCCCTCGGTGTGGTCGAGGATGTACTGCGCGTCGTCGGGCTCGGCGATCGGTCCGCCGTGGCACAGGCACAGGATGTCGGGGTTGACCCGCTTGGCCGCATCCGCGAGCGCCTGCACGCGGGTGGCCGCCTCCTCCAGGCTCAGCGCCGTCTGGGCGCCGATCGTGCCCGAGGTCGTCAGGCCCATGTGCGGCACGAGGATGTCGGCGCCGGCCCGGGCCATGTCGGCGGCCTGCTCCTCATCGAAGGCGTAGGGCGAGGTGAGCAGATCCATCTCGTGCGCGGCCGCGATCATGTCGATCTCGGGGCCGTAGCCCATGCCGGTCTCCTCGAGGTTGGCCCGGAAGACCCCGTCGATGAGGCCGACGGTCGGGAAGTTCTGCACACCAGCGAAGCCGATCTCCTTGACCTGCTTGAGGAAATAAGGCATGACCCGGAAGGGGTCCGTGCCGTTGACACCGGCGAGCACGGGCGTGTGTTTGACGACCGGCAGCACTTCGTTGGCCATCTCCATGACGATCGCGTTGGCGTCGCCGTAGGCGAGCAGCCCCGACAGCGAGCCGCGGCCCGCCATCCGGAAGCGACCGGAGTTGTAGATGACGAGCAGGTCGATGCCTCCGGCCTCCGCGGACTTGGCGGTGATACCGGTCCCCGCGCCGCCGCCGATGATGGGGGTGCCGGCGGCCACCTGGGCGCGGAATCGGTCGAGAATCTGCTGACGAGACACCTCAGGCCTCCTTGGCCGTCGTGATAAGTCGGTGCAGGGCCTGTGCCACGGCCCGGCCGAAGCCGGGATCGTTGATCGCTTGGTCGACCTCGTGGACCCAGACCTTGGAGCCCTCGAGCCCATGGCGTAGCTCCGCGAAGAGCGCCTCGTCCGCCTCGGCGTCGCGGAAGGGTCCGCCGTCGACGTCGATGGCCGACACCCCGCGCAGCGGGATGAAGAGCTCCGTCGGCCCGGTCGCCGCGACGAGCTTGGTGGCGATCCGGCGCCCGAGCTCGGCCATCTCCGCAGTCGTGGTCCGCATGAGAGTGACCGTCGGGTTGTGCACCAAGAGGTTGCGGCCCTCGAACCGCGGCGGCACGCTCGGACTCGGTCCGAAATTCACCATGTCCAGCGCCCCGAGGCTGACGACCTGCGGCAGGCCCGACACTCCTGCTACTCGCAGGCGATCCGGACCTGCAGACAGCACTCCGCCGACGAGGTCGTCGGCGAGCTCGGTCGTCGTCAGGTCGCAGACCCCGGCGAGCAGCCCGGACTCAATGAGCTTCTCCATGGCACGGCCGCCGGTCCCGGTCGCGTGGAAGACGAGGACCTCGTAGCCGAGCTCGGTCAGCTCCTCGCGCGCCTCGTCGGCTGCGGGCGTCGTCACCCCGAACATCGTCAGTCCCACGAGCGGCCGGTGCTCGGCCTGGGACGACGGGCGACGAGCCTCGAAGGCGCGCGCCATGCCGGCGATGGCGGCCGCGGCGTTTCCCAGGACGAGTGCGGAGATCGAATTGATGCCGGCCACGTCGACGACCGAATACATCATCGTTACGTCGACCTCCCCGACGTAGGGCGACACGTCCCCCGAGGCCATCGTCGAGACGAGCAGCTTGGGGAAGCCGACTGGCAACGCCTGCAGTGCCGGGGCCGCGACCGAGGACCCGCCCGATCCGCCGACGGCGAGGAGTCCGTGGATTCGGCCCTCCTGCGCCAATCCGGCGATGGTGGCAGCCGCGCCGCGGCCCATCACCTCCATGGTCTCGCCGCGATCCCGACGCTGATGCAGCGCCGTGGCGTCCGAACCGGCTGCCTGGAGGAGTTGCGTGGGAGTGACATCGGCCGTTGAGTTGGTGGAGAACGAGCCGGCGTCGATCGTCAGGACAGCCACCCCAAGATCGGCCAGCCGCTCGGCGAGCCAGTCGTATTCGACACCCTTGGTGTCGAAGGTGCCGAGCAGCCCGACGGTAGCCATCAGGCGAAGCGCTTCTTGAGCCCTGCGATGCCCACGCCGTAGACGTCATCGCTGAAGGTGCTCTTCAACTCGGCGGCCGCGTCCGCGTCGGCGTCGAACTCGGCCCACCACTGCACGAACGCCGCACCTGTGTCGGTGACTTCGCACACCTTGATCGTCGAGATGTAGCGCTCCACGCCGAACGGATTCTCGCCTGCGAAACAATAGGTGTAGCTGCGGTGCTCATCATCGAGGGCGACTAACCGCTCGACGACGATGCCACCGTCGGCGAGCGTGAGGCGACGCACCGCGCCCACCTGACCCTCGGCACCCGAGGTCAGCTCGCTCGCCGTGATCGCCGGGTGCCACGCGGGCAGGCCGTCGAAGGGCCGCACGAGCTCCCACACGGTGTCTGCCGAGGCGGGCACGACCCCGCTGGAGAATGAGCTGGGCATGATGGGCTCCTTTTGCCGTCGCGCACTGAGGGTGAAGCCGACGCTAGCCTGCCCCACAGACAGGGCACCAGAGTCGGCCCCGGCCGGGCCCAACCCGAGGTTTGCGGGCACCGATGACACCCTGGTGTCATGCCCGCACCCGACATCCGCTTCTGCCGCCTCTGCGGCGCCTCGACCGAGCAACGCATCCCGCCGATGGAGGACCGCCGGCGGGCCGTCTGCCCCGCGTGCGGCTACATCGACTACGTCAACCCGGTCAACGTCGTCGGCACGGTGCCGGTGTGGCGGGAAGACCCCGAGCAGCCCCGAATCCTGCTCTGCCTGCGCAATATCGAGCCCCGCTACGGATATTGGACGCTGCCGGCGGGCTTCCTGGAGACCGGCGAGACGACGGCCGAGGGCGCGGCCCGCGAGACCTGGGAGGAGGCCGGCGCCCGAGTCGAGATGGAAGGCCTCGTCTCGGTGCTCGACGTCGTGCGGGCCAGCCAGGTGCACGTGTTCTATCGGGCCCGTCTGCTGGACCTGGACCTGCAACCGGGGCCCGAGACCATCGAGAACCGACTCGTCACGATCGATGAGATCCCGTGGGACGAGATCGCCTTCCGGACCGTCCGGCAGACCCTGGAGCACTGGGTCGAGGACCATGCCCGCGGCGCCTTCGGCCTCCACGTCGGCCCGGTGTCCTGACGCCCGTCCATCGTCACGCCGCGCCCGCCCCACGCCGCATCACCCGAACCGTGTCGGACCCGCGGACTACCGTGGGGACATGAACCTGCCTCGCCCTGATATCGACCCCGACGGTCTGCTGGAGTACTCGGTCGTCTTCACCGACCTGTCCCTGAACCACATGTCGAAGCGCTTTGTCGGCGTCATGCAGGAGATCGTCGACATCCTCACAACGACTTATCACGCGGAGTCCGCCGCGATCGTCCCCGGCGGCGGCAGCTGCGCGATGGAGGCAGTCGCCCGCCAATTCGCCACGGGCAAGCGATGTCTCGTGATCCGCAACGGCTTCTTCTCCTACCGCTGGTCGCAGATCTTCGAGATGGGTGCGATCCCTGCCGAGGTGACCGTCTGCAAGGCCCGACCCGACAGCGGCGATGTGGCAGCCGCCTGGGCACCGGCCCCCGTGGACGAAGTCGTCGACACGATCCGCGCGCAGCGACCCGACGTCGTCTTCGCGGCGCACGTGGAGACCGCCTCGGGGATCCTTCTGCCCGATGACTACGTGCGGGCCGTCGCGGACGCGACGCGCAAGGCCGGCGGCCTCTTCGTCCTGGACTGCATCGCCTCGGGCGCGCTGTGGGCCGACATGGGCGATCTCGGCATCGACCTGCTCATCAGTGCCCCGCAGAAGGGGTGGAGCGGCTCGCCGTGCGCGGGCTACGTGATGTTCGGACCGCGCGCGCTCACCGCGATCGAGGGCACGACCTCGACGAGCTTCGCCGCCGATCTCAAGAAGTGGCTCGCCATCACGCAGGGGTATGTCGAGGGTAAGGCCGGGTATCACGCGACCATGCCCACCGACGGCCTGGCCCACAACCTCATCAGCATGCGCGAGACGCGGGACGCGGGACTGCAGCGGATGCGCGACGCCCAATCGGACCTGGGCCAAAAGGTGCGCGCGCTGCTGGCCGAACGCGGCTTCGCATCGGTTGCCGCGGCAGGCTTCGATTCCCCGAGCGTCGTCGTGGTCCACACCGATCGCCCGGAGCTGCAGTCGGGGGCGGCCTTCAAACCGGCCGGCTTGCAGATCGCCGCCGGCGTACCGCTGATGTGTGATGAGCCGGAGGGCTTCTCGAACTTCCGCCTCGGCCTCTTCGGGCTCGACAAGCTCAAGGACGTGGACGGCACGCT
>JAUNUZ010000242.1 GCA_030537915.1 Micrococcales bacterium | reverse complement strand
GGGCCCGGAGTCGCGCGCGATCCCGCGCGTGTTGTGCCACTTCGGTTAGCGGTGCGGGCAAGAACAGCAGCGGCACGCGCGAGATCCGCGACAACCTGGATGGATTCTGGTCGGTCATCCCGGCAGGGGGTGCGGGGACCCGCTTGTGGCCGCTCTCGCGAGCCCACTCCCCGAAGTTCCTGCACGACCTCACCGGCCGCGGCCGCTCGCTGCTCCAGGCGACGGTTGACCGCCTCGAGCCCCTCAGCGGGGAGCGGCTCGTCGTCGTGACCGGGGTTGCCCACCAGGACGCGGTCCGCGCCCAGCTGCCGCAACTGGGCGCCCAGGGGTTGCTCGCCGAGCCCTCCCCACGCGACTCGATGGCTGCGATCGGTTGGGCCGCCGCGGTCATCGAGCGCGTCGACCCCGAGGCGGTCATCGGATCGTTCGCGGCCGACCATGTCGTCGGGGCTGAGGAGGACTTCCGCGAGGTGGTCCGCGAGGCCGTTGCCGTAGCCCGGACGGGTCGCGTCGTCACGCTCGGCATTCGCCCTACCCATCCTTCGACGGGATTCGGTTACATCCACGAGGGGGAGCCGCTTGACATCCTGGGTGCGCCGCACGCCCGCGCGGTCCAGTCCTTCGTCGAGAAGCCCAACGAACACACCGCTCGGCGCTATCTGGAGACCGGCCAGTACCGCTGGAACGCAGGCATGTTCGTCGTCAAGGCGAGCGTGCTGCTGGACGTCCTCGGGCAGTACCACCACGGTCTGGCCTGCGGCCTACGCGACATCGCGGCCCATCCGAGCTCGCTCGGCGAGCGCTGGGACAAGCTGACGAGGATCGCGATCGACCACGCGGTCGCCGAGCCGGCGGCGGCCGACGGCCTGGTCGCCGTGATCCGCGGTGACTTCCCGTGGGACGACGTGGGCGACTTCGACTCGCTGGCGCACTTGCTCCCGGACGAGGCGCATGTCGATTCGCTGGACGTCTCAGGTCAGGGCGACCATAAGCACCCCCGCAGCGTCGCCGTGCTCGGGGACGCCGACCAAGTGCTGGCCATCGACTCCAGCGGGATCATCGCCGCCGGCACCGACCGGCTCGTCACCGTGCTCGGACTGGACGACGTCGTCATCGTCGACACCCCCGATGCTCTGCTCGTCACGACCCGCGATCGCGCACAGCAGGTCAAGTCCGTTGTCGACGCGCTCAAGGAGGCCGGGCTCACCGAGCTCACGTGACCCGGTTCCGGGGACCTTCGTCACCCGCGGACCGGGGGGCCCTGGCTAGTCTGGCTCCATGTCTGGAGTGACGGCACGAACCGAGTCCGACCTGCCCATCCAATCCGTCTACAAGGCCGACGATCTGGCGGGCTTCGACGCTTCCCAGCGACTCGGCGAGCCCGGATCGTATCCCTTCACCCGGGGCGTCTACCCCACGATGTACACGGGTCGTCCCTGGACGATGCGGCAGTACGCCGGCTTCGGCACCGCCAAGGAGTCGAACGAGCGCTACCACCAGCTCGTCAACGCCGGCACCGGCGGACTCTCGGTCGCCTTCGACCTGCCGACGCAGATGGGCTACGACTCCGACGCGCCGCTGGCCAGCGGTGAGGTCGGCAAGGTCGGTGTTGCCATCGACTCGATCGACGACATGCGCATCCTCTTCAACGGCCTGCCACTGGACAAGGTGAGCACGTCGATGACGATCAACGCGCCGGCCTCGACGCTGCTGCTCATGTACGAACTCGTCGCAGCCGAGCAGGGTGTCTCGGCCGACAAGCTGACCGGCACGATCCAGAACGACGTGCTCAAGGAGTACATCGCCCGGGGCACCTACATCTATCCGCCCAAGGAGTCACTGCGCCTCATCAGCGACATCTTCGGCTACTGCGTCAAGAACGTGCCGCGTTGGAACACGATCTCGATCTCCGGGTACCACATGGCCGAGGCCGGGGCGACGCCCGCGCAGGAGATCGCGTTCACCCTGGCCAACGCCAAGGAGTACGTGCGGGCCGCCATAGCCGCGGGTTTGAGCGTCGACACCTTCGCGCCGCGGCTGTCCTTTTTCTTCGTCGCCCGCACCACCCTGCTGGAGGAGGTCGCCAAGTTCCGTGCGGCCCGGCGTATCTGGGCGCGGATCATGAAGGACGAGTTCGGCGCGAAGAACCCCAAGTCGCAGATGTTGCGCTTCCACACCCAGACGGCCGGCGTCCAGCTCACCGCACAGCAGCCGGAGGTCAACCTCATCCGTGTCTCACTGCAGGGCTTGGGTGCGGTGCTGGGCGGAACCCAGTCGCTGCACACGAACTCCTTCGACGAGGCGATCGCGCTGCCGACACAGAAGGCGGCTCGCCTTGCGCTGCGCACCCAGCAGGTCATCGCCTACGAAACCGACGTGTGCAAGACCGTCGACCCCTTCGCCGGGTCCTATGTCGTGGAGTCTCTGACGGACGATCTCGAGGAGCAGATCCTCACGCTGATCCAGGCCGTGGAGGACAAGGGCGGCGCGGTTGCGGCTATCGAGCAGGGCTTCCAGAAGCAGGAGATCGAACGCTCGGCCTACGATCAGCAACTGGAGACCGACTCCGGTGAGCGGATCGTCGTCGGGCTCAACAAGTTCGCGATCGACGAGGAAGAGTCCTACGAGCCCTTGCGCGTCGACCCGACCATCGAGGCTGAGCAGCACGAGCGCCTGGCCAAGCTGCGTGCCGACCGCGACGAGGACGCGGTGCAGCGCGCTCTGGATGACGTCCGGAAGGCGGCGCAGGGCAGCGACAACGTCCTGCACCCGATGAAGGAAGCGCTGGCGGCGCATGCGACCGGCGGCGAGGTGAGCAACGCGCTGCGTGATGTGTGGGGGATGTACGTTCCGACGGACGCCTTTTGATCCGGCCGGCAACGCCTTCCTGCGACGCCGGCCAGCCGAGTGCGGCCCGTCACCCCCGCCGGTGGTCGCGGGGCGGGCTCGCGCGCAACCGGCCACGCCGCGGGCGTCGCCCGCGTAAACTCCGGTGATTGTGACACCCGAGTCCCTGCACGCCTGCCTCCTGGCGTCCCTGCAGCCCATGCACGACGAACTCGTGCAGATCCGGCGCGACATCCACGCCCACCCCGAGGTCTCCTGGCACGAGACGCGGACTAGCGAGCTCGTCGCCGCCCGCTTGGAGCGCGCTGGGATGAGTCCCGACCGCCTGGAGCCGGCGGGCGTAATCGTCGACCTCGGTGCCGCCATGCCCATTTACCGGGTGGGTCTGCGCGCCGACATCGATGCGCTGCCGCTCGTCGAGCGCACCGATCTGCCGTTCCGCTCACGGATCGATGGCGTGAGCCACTCCTGCGGACACGACGTGCACACGACCGCCCTGCTCGGTGCGACCTTGGCTCTGCACGAGCGGCAGGCAGAGCTGGAGCGGCTCGGGTTGGCCGTGCGCTGCATCTTCCAGCCTGCGGAGGAGGCGATGCCCGGCGGCGCCCGCGCGCTGCTTGACCTGGGCCGGCTCGAAGGCGTCGACGCCATCTATGCGGTGCACTGCGACCCGCGTCGCGACGTCGGGCAGGTCGGCATCCGGCGCGGCCCGATCACGGCGGCCAGCGATGAGGTCCACGTCATCTTGCACGGGGCCGGCGGGCACACGTCCCGCCCCCACCTGACCCAGGACGTCACCTACGCCCTGGCCAAGATGGTCACCGACCTGCCCGCCGTGCTGACCCGCCGCCTCGATCCGCGCAGCGCTGCGGCCCTCATCTGGGGGGCGATTCACTCGGGCACCGCTCCGAACGTCATCCCCGAGGTAGGCGAGGCGCGAGGGACGCTGCGGATGCTGGACGCCATCGCGTGGGAGAACGTCGGTCCCCTCCTCCAAGAGTTGGTGCAGGAGCTCGCGGCGCCCTACGGGGTGCGCGCAGAATTGCGGCACACCCGCGGGGTGCCGCCCGTCGTCAACACTCCCGAGGGCGCGGAGACACTCCGGTTGGCGACGCTGCGGGTCATCGGGCCCGACGCGGTGCAGGACACCGAGCAGTCCCTGGGCGGTGAGGACTTCGCCTGGATGCTGCAGGGGCGACAGGGTGCCTTGGCGCGGCTCGGGACCCGTACGGCGGGCGGTCACACCTACGACCTGCATCGCGGAGACCTGCAGATCGACGAGGGCGCGATCATGCATGGCGCGCGTCTGTTCGCGGCGATTCCCTTCGCTGCTCTGGAGCACCGCGCTCAGCTGGAGGAGCCTCTTGCGCCCGGCGGCGGACGCGCGTCGCGGGTACGCGCGGCCCACTGAAACCCTCCAGCCGGCCACGGGTGACTGGTCAGCGAGTGAAAAGCGAAGACCGATGGCGCCAGTCGTCCAGCAGGGTTTCGAGGTCAGCGTCTCGGCTTCGGCGAGCGTGGTCGACCGCCTCGGCGAACTGCCGCCGCCCCGCGGGCGGCAGCGCCTGGGACCAGGGGCAGCCGGTTCTCAACGACTCGACCAACAGGGGCGTCGGCAGCAGCAGTAGCGCGACC
>JAUNUZ010000241.1 GCA_030537915.1 Micrococcales bacterium | reverse complement strand
GATCAGCGAGATCGTGGGCGGCGCCAACGCGCTCGCGGACGCGAAGTAAGGAGCACCGCCGACATGACCACGCAGTTCGCGGACGATACAGACACCGCCACCCAAGGGGGCGGCCACGGCCGTCTGTCCCGCATCATCGGCCCGGTCGTCGACGTGGAGTTTCCCGCCGACGCGATGCCCGAGCTATACAACCTGCTCTACACCTCGGTGGACCTGAGCGGCGAGGGCTCCGAGTTCGAGGGCAAGAAGCGGATTAACCTCGAGGTCGCTCAGCACATCGGAGACAACCTCGTGCGCGCCATCTCGCTGCAGCCGACGGACGGTCTGGTTCGCGGTGCGGTCGTCTACGACACCGGTGGCCCGATCACCGTGCCGGTCGGGGATGTGACCCTTGGCAGGGTGTTCAACACCACCGGTGAGGTGCTCAATCTCGAACCCGGCGAGAAGCTCGAGATCACCGAGCGCTGGGGCATCCACCGCACCGCCCCGCCCTTCGACCAGCTCGAGTCCAAGACCGAGATGTTCGAGACCGGCATCAAGGTCATTGACTTGCTCACCCCGTACGTCCTGGGTGGAAAGATCGGCCTCTTCGGTGGTGCGGGCGTCGGCAAGACGGTGCTCATCCAGGAGATGATCGCCCGAGTCGCGCGCGACCACGGTGGTGTGTCGGTCTTCGCCGGCGTCGGTGAGCGCACCCGTGAGGGCAATGACCTCATCGTCGAGATGGAGGAGGCGGGGGTGCTCGGCCAGACCGCCCTCGTCTTCGGTCAGATGGACGAGCCGCCGGGCACCCGCCTGCGCGTCGCCCTGTCGGCCCTGACGATGGCGGAGTACTTCCGCGACGTGCAGAACCAGGACGTGTTGTTGTTCATCGACAACATTTTCCGGTTTACCCAAGCCGGCTCGGAGGTCTCGACGTTGCTCGGCCGGATGCCCTCTGCCGTGGGTTACCAGCCGACTCTGGCCGATGAGATGGGTGTGCTCCAGGAGCGGATCACCTCGACGCGTGGTCACTCGATCACCTCGATGCAGGCGATCTACGTGCCGGCTGACGACTACACCGACCCGGCGCCGGCCACAACGTTCGCCCACCTGGACGCCACGACCGAGCTCTCACGCGAGATCGCCTCGCTGGGTATCTACCCTGCCGTGGACCCGCTGAGCTCGACCAGCCGCATCCTCGACCCCCGTTACATCAAGCAGGATCATTACGACACAGCGGTTCGGGTGAAGGCGATCCTGCAGAAGAACAAGGAATTGCAGGACATCATCGCGATCCTTGGTATCGACGAGCTCTCTGAGGAAGACAAGATCCTCGTCAACCGAGCCCGCCGCATTCAGCGCTTCCTGTCCCAGAACACCTACGTCGCCAAGCAGTTCACCGGCCTTGAAGGCTCGACGGTTCCGCTCAATGACACCGTTGAAGCGTTCACGAAGATCTGCGACGGCGATTATGACGGCGTCCCGGAGCAGGCGTTCTTCATGTGTGGTGGCCTCGATGACGTGGAGCGCCAGGCCAAGGAGTTGGAGCGCTGACGAAGGCCCGAGGACTGCAGGGAGCGTTAGCGACTGAGGCCCGCAGGGGTTGATGAAGCGCGACGGTTCGGTTCGGGCGCTGACGAAGGCCCGAGCCCGAGGGAGCGTTAGCGACCGAGGCCCGCAGGGGTTGATGAAGCGCGACGGTTCGGCTCAGTCGCCGAGCTCGAAGCTCGATAAGCCGGGATCCGACCTACCCAGGTCGGATCCCGGCTTTCTTGTGTCTAAAGCCTGGATGAGCCGTAAGGGTGCACGCGCGAATGTGCGGGCGACACCGGATATCAGGACATTCGTATTGAACGGCCGTCTGTGAATTGCATTGAGCAAGAACGGCATTCGCATAAATCAATTGATACGATGAGGAGATCGCCAGGGCGGGGGAGAGCCCTTGCGAGTCGACCGTGAGCGGTCATCATTCGTGTTGAGGAGACATTCGTATGCCACAAAACTCCGTACGTCCCAGGTCTGGCCACGGCGTTCGACGCGCGGCGCGCGCCGGCGACACGGTCATCGCGAGCAACGACGTCGTGGTGGAACGCTGGGAGCGAGAGCCCCTGTTGCAGCGGGTGGAACAGCACCTGGCCGTTCGCGTCGGGCCCGCGATCGCGGTGGGGTCCGTCAACGTCGACCACTTCACGCACTTCGGGCGCGGTCGTATCGAGCTGCACAACGACCCGGAGCGCACGGGGGTGGATTGGGTCATGTTGGCTGACGGGGCGCCGGTCGCTCTGCGCGCGAAAATGGTCACGGGTCGGGAGTGGCCGCGACTCACGGGTGCCGACCTCTTGCCCGATCTGCTCGGTTGCGCGGCCAAGACGGATTCCGTCATCGGCTTCCTCGGCGGGCGGCCGCAGGTGCACGATCGACTGCGAGAGGTCCTGGCGCAGAGCTTCCCGCAGCTTCCCGAACCCAGGTTCTGGGCTCCCGACCGCGATGTCGTGGATTCGAGCGTCGGATCGCTGCGGATCGCGGACGAGATCCGCGATGCGGGCGTTGACCTGCTGGCCGTGGCGCTCGGCAAGCCTCGCCAGGAAATGTGGATCCAGCGTTTCGGGGCGCTGACCGAGGCGCGCGTCCTGCTCGCCTTCGGCGCATCCGCAGACTTTCTCGCCGGCGAGGTCGATCGCGCACCGGAGTGGATGCAGGGGCGTGGCCTGGAGTGGGCTTACCGCCTGCGCAAGGAGCCGCGTCGGCTCGCACGCCGCTACCTGCTGGAGGGCCCACCCGCGGTGGCCCGACTCATCCCGGCGCGAGAGGTCGAGAGCGCGCTGTAGCCGATCACGCGAGAACCGAACTGTGGCGCGCGACCTCGTCGGCGGGCGGGCCCCTGGCCCGGGGCTGCCGGGGTGGGCGTTGTCGCTATGTCCGGATTGTGATGTTGGCTGCGCAGCGGTGGTGCCTTGGATCGGGGCCAGGCGTGCCGAAGGGACTGGTGCCGTCGGATGACGGCGAGCTAGTACCACGCCATGGAAGGCAGATATGTGTCGCCCGCTTGTCGGCGCCGCAGGGGCACTCGCAGTCCTCGCCGCGCTGATTCCGTCCGCCGCCGTCGCGCACGGCGCCACCACCACCTCCCCCGCAAACCGACTCGCGCCCGCCTCGCTCCGGCCTGCGGCTATGGCCCCCGCCAAGCCCGCACCACGCCCGAGGCCGCGGCAGTTCGTCTCGCGGATGACCGCCGCGTCTCAGGCTATGACCGACTCTCGTGGCCGGGTCTGGGCCGCCAGAGGGACCGGTTTCGGCGGATGGAAACGCTCAAGTCAGCTCGCGGGCCAACCCATCGCCCGCACGGTAGACGACGTCCTCTACCAGCGCGTCGGATACGGCATGAAATTCTACCGCCTGGATGTGCCGGCGGCGGCGACCTACCGAGTCCGACTGCTTTTCACCGAGCCCACCTGGACCCGGGCCGGGCAGCGTGTCTTCGACGTCCGGGCCGAGGGCGCACTCATCGCCAAGAATGTCGACATCGCCAAGGCGGTTGGGAAGGCCGCGGCCTACGACATCACGGTGCCGGTCAGAGTCACCGACGGGCGTCTGGACCTGCAATTCGTCGCCAAGACGGACACGGCCGCACTCGCGGCTGTCGAGGTCACCTCGAGCACGCCGGTCGCGCCCGCGGCGGCGCGCCGGTTCTCCCCGTTGGTCCCGGTCGCGAACTCCAGTTTTTATTATCAGGACATCAGCAGGGCGCCGCTGGCCCTCAACAGCCCGCAGGCCGCCGCGAACCTCGCGGCCCAGGTGAGGAACCACTGGGGCGGGGTCGCGGCGCTCAACACCCATACGTATAACGCCTCGGTCGCCTACTCGACCTCCAAGACGCCGCGGGTGCGGGTCGGATTCCACAACTGCCAACGCAAGGGCTACCTCCCGGACGGGCTTTTCAACGGGCCCGGGCATTTTCTGGACGTGCCGATCCCCACGCGGGCCGTGCCGGCCTCGGGGCGGGACGGCCAGCTCACCGTCTACGACAAAGCCTCCGACACGGCCTGGGAGTTTTGGCAGATGCGCAAGGGTGGCGACGGCCGGTGGTCGGCGTGTTGGGGCGGGCGCATCGACAAGGTGTCCAAGAATCCGGGCATCTTCCCCAAGCCCTTCGGGGTGAGCGCCTCCGGCCTGCTCATGGCACCGGGGGTCATCAGCGTCGATGACTTCACGCGCGGTCGGATCGACCACGCTATGTATCTGGCGATCATCGCGCCGTCCACCTGGAGCCAGGTCTCGTGGCCGGCGAACCGGTCAGACGGCTACTCCCGGGATCCCCACGCCCTCGCCGAGGGGCAGCGTCTGCGCCTCGATCCCTCGCTGGATATCGGTCAGCTGGGGCTGACACCCGTCGGTGACATGGTGGCTCGGGCCGCCCAGAAGCACGGCTTCGTCGTCTCGGACACCGCGGGTGCGGTCTCCGTGGTCACCGAGTCCGGCGCGGCGGTCCAAGCCGCGACGAGGCGTAACCCGTGGAACGACCTCCTGGCCGGCCC
>JAUNUZ010000240.1 GCA_030537915.1 Micrococcales bacterium | reverse complement strand
AGATGACGCACCGTATCGGAGTCAAGGCTCATGCTGTGCACGACCACGGGCCGCTCGTGCCTGCGCATCGACTCGGCGAGCCTCGTTACCACGTCGAGCTCCCGGTCGTTGAGCGCCGGCGTGTCGGAGCCGTAGCAGCCGAAGTAGCCGGAGAGCACGACCGTGTCCACTTCGCCGCTGCCGAGCAGGATCTCAACGATCCGGGAGTAGGTGTCGAGGTCCCGTTCTCCCGCCCCGGCCAAATCCACCGGATTCGCGACGCCTGCCACGGTGGGGAGCAACTCCCCGAGGCGCCTGGCAGTTTCGAGGGAGAGCCGCGGCACCACGAGTCCCTGCCTGGACAGGGTGTCTGCGGCGAGGGCCCCTTGACCACCACTGTCGCTGACAACGGCAACCCGACGACCGGCCGGCACCGGGCTGCCGAGCAGCAGGTGGGCGAGGTCGATGGCCTGGGCCGGAGTCTCGACGAGGACGGCTCCGGCTGCCCGACATGCAGCCTCGACGACGTCGGTCGATGCCGTCAGAGCCCCGGTGTGCGAGCGGGCCGCGTCCCGACTCGCGTCGCTGGCACCGACTGTGAGCACGACGACCGGCTTGCCGGCGGCGCGCAACGCGGCCATGACGGCCACGAGGTCGCGCCCCTTGGCGAAGCTCTCCAGGTAGAGCACGACGGCCTTGGTTGCCTCATGGACGACCAGTGCCTCGAGCAGTTCCTTGGCGGTGACGTCCACCTGGTTCCCGACCGAGACGAAGCGGGACACCCCGATGCCGGCGCGCCCGGCCAGTCCGGCCAGTTCCAGGCCGAGCTGACCCGACTGCGACACGATCGCCACGCTGCCCGGCACGAACCTCCCCCACGTCAATTCCAGGTCGGCTGCGGCGTCGTAGATGCCCAGACAGTTGGGGCCGACGATCCGGGCTCCTGCGGCGGTAATCCGATCGGCGAGTTCGCGCTCGAGGCCAGCCTGTCCGTTCGCGGCGTCGATCTGCGCTGTGATGCCGAGGAATGCACTGGCCCCCATCGCCAGGGCCTCGTCGATGACGCCGGGGATGGCCGTCGCAGGCGCGCACAGAACCACCAGCTCCGGCGTTTCCTCGATCTCGCGCAAGCTTCGAAAGCTAGAGCGCCCTTGGATCACGGTTCCCTTGGCGTTGACCAGGTACACAGCTCGCCGGTGAGCTCCGCGCAGGGCCCCCCGGGCGAGCCAGTAACCCCACTTCGTCGGGTCGGCCGAGGCCCCCACGATCGCCACCGAGGACGGATCAGAGAACGCCGACAGGTGGCCGGTCATCACCGGACCGGGGATGCCGTGAGGGATCGGGAGATGATGAGCCGCTGGATGTCCGAGGTGCCCTCCTCGATCTCCTCGAGTTTGGCGTCGCGGAGCCATTTCTCAGGCAGGTACTCGCGGGAGTATCCCCACCCACCGTGCGTCATCAACGCCGCGTCGCAGACCCACGTCGTGTTCTCGGACGCGGTGAGTTTAGCGATGGCCGAGATCGCCGGCGTGCTCTTGCCCGCGTCGTAGAGGCGCGCCGCACGCATCGTGACGAGGTGGGAGACATCGGTCTTGGCGGCCATGTCGGCGATGCGGAAGGCCACTGCCTGGTGTTCCATGATCGGCTTGCCGAACTGGGTTCGCTCGTGCGCGTAGGCCACCGTCGCGTCGAGCGCCGCCCGGGACAGGCCGGTCGCCCCGGCACCAATGAGTATCCGGGACGCGTCGAAGGTTCCCATCATTCCGTAGAAGCCCTGCCCCTCCTCACCGAGCCGGTTCTCGACCGGGATCCGCACGTCCTCGAGGAAGACCTCGGCGTTAAGGGTGCCGCGCTGTCCGTACTTGCGCATGGGAGCACCGACGGTGAGCCCCGGCCGGTCACGCTCGACGATGAAGGCGGTGATCCCCCGCGCGCGCCGGGAGGGGTCAACGGTGGCGAAGATGACGAAGTACTCAGACAGCGGCGCATTGGAGATCCACGTCTTCTGCCCGTTCAGGACATACACATCCCCGTCGCGAACCGCGCGGGTCTGCAGACTCGCCGAGTCCGAGCCGACCCCGGGCTCGGTGACCGCCACACTGGTGACCGGCGGAGCGCCGTCGGTGAGCATCGAGACCCACTTCTTCTTCTGCTCCTGCGAGCCCAGGTGCAGGATCGACTCGGCGAAGAAGGCGCTCGACGTGAGGAAGTTGGCGATGCCGATGTCGCCGTAGCACAGCTCTTCCTGGACGAGGCATTGCGTGACCAGGTCCGTGATCCCGCCGCCACCGTGTTCGGACGGCAGCATGTACGAGCTCAGGCCGATCTCGACCGCCTTGTGCCACAGGTCCATCGGAGCCTCGACGTCAGCTTCGTCAACCTCGCGGGAGCGGGGTCGGATCTCCCTCTTGGAGAAGTCACGAGCGAGCGCGACGAACTCTCGCTGCTCGTCGGTGAGGTCGATGCCATCGATGACGGGGCGGGACATGCGGGCTCCTAGGGCGGATTGACTGACCAGTCAGTTATGCGTCGCTGCAGCATGCTGCATCTCCTTGGGGTCTGTCAAGAGTGAGTCGCCTCGGGCTCGTCGGGGGCGGAGCTCGTCAGGGACGCCAACGGAGCCGGGTCACGAGACACCCTCCGGCACGGACGGCGCCAAGATCGCGCCGATAAGGTTTTCGCACACCTCGTGCATGCGATCCCAGGTCATGTGGCGGCGCCCTGTCAGTGACTGGATCGAGAGCCCATCGATCATGCTGGCCACGGTGTTCGCGAGCAGGACCGGATCCCCGTCGATGATGACGCCATCCTCCTGGCCGTCGCGGATGATCTCGGTGAGCATCGAGCGCCACTGCCCATACACCCGATCGTTGAGCTTGCGAAGGTCGGAGTCGTGCAACGCCTCCACCCACGTCTCCGCCCAGACGTGCCACGCCGCGGTCGTCTCGTCGTCGTAGGGCAGATAGGAGTCGACGAAGGCCTGCAGCCGGTCGCGAGCGTTCGTGTACTGGGTGAGAATCGACTCTCGTCGCGCCAGGGACTGCGTGAAATTCCACTCGAAGGCCGCGTGCGCCAGGTCGCGCTTCGTCTCGAAGTAGTAATGCACCGACCCAGTGCTGATCTCGGCCCGCTTCGCTACATCGCTGATGCGCAGTCCCTTGATTCCCTTGCGGCCGATCACCTCGCACGCGGCCACCAGGATCTGTTCCCGGCGCTCTGTCTCGACGCTCGGTCTTGTCATCGTCCCTCACCTCGTATGGCTGGTTGTGCTCCGGATCACAGGCAGTTGCGGCCCCCACGCCGTCGCCTCCCGTAGGTTATGCCGTGGCTCAGGCATAGAGGCCGTGCTCATCGCATCGTCGCGGGGTCGTCACCGCCAGATCCAGCACACCCCAGCGGCAGTCATCTGCCGGGAAGGGGAACCGTGGGCACCAGCGCCGACAGATCCCGCGTCTCATCGGCCCACGCCCGCAGCAGGGCGTGATCGTGGCTGATCGCCAGCACACCCAGGCCCGCGCCTGAGCCCGTTACTGTGCGCTCCCGAATCACTGCGACGAGGGAGGCGGTGGTCGCCGCGTCGAGCATCGCGGTCGCTTCGTCGCAGATGAGGTAGGCGGGGTCACCGGCGAGCGCCCGCGCGAGGGCCGCCCGCTGCAGCTGCCCGTCCGACACCTGCCCGGGAAGGCGGTCGAGCAGGTCGAGGGTGAGCCCGACGTCAGCGGCCAGCTCCCCCACTGCGGCGTCGCGTTCTAGCGCCCGCGTACCACCGATGACCAGCGGCTCGGCGATGATCTGCCGCAGGCGCAGCCGTGGGCTGCAGGAGCGGCGCGGCGACTGGAAGAGCATGGCGACCCGCCCGTCCATCCGCCCTCGGCGGACACAGACCAGCGTCCGATCGAGAAGCACGCGACCCGAGCGCGCGGGCAGGAGTCCGGCGAGAATCCGGCCCAAGGTCGTCTTGCCGATCCCCGAGGGGCCGGTCAGACCGACGATCCGACCGGGCTCAACCACGAATGACACGTCCCGCAGCACCGGCTCGGGACCGTAGCCAGCAGTGACCGCCTCAGCGCGCAGGCTCATCGCTGGGCCCTGCTCATCGCTCGACGCGGGTCATCGTCCCGCCAATCGATCGGCCAGGCCGGCGAGCGCGGCCATGGGGTCGAGCTCGGTCAGCGAGGGCGGCATCCCTGCCAGCGGGTGCAGACCGCGCTCGGGGAGCGCGTCGAGCAGGGCCCAGGTGTAGGCGTGGTCGGGGGTCTGCAGGACCTCGCGCGCGAGCCCATGCTCGAGCAGGTGCCCGGCGTACATGACGGACACGTCGTCGGCGACACCAGTCGAGCGCAGCGACGCGAGGTCGTGAGTGATGAGCAGGACCGCCGCGCCCTCGTCGGCGGCCTCGCGCAACAACCCCAGGACGCGGCCCGTCAGCTCGGGGTCGAGGCTCGCCGTGGGCTCATCGGCGACGAGCACGCGCGGTGCCCCAGCCAGGGCGAAGGCGAGTGTGGCCCGACCGGCCATCCCGCCGGACAGCTCGTGGGGGTA
>JAUNUZ010000239.1 GCA_030537915.1 Micrococcales bacterium | reverse complement strand
CATCGCCGACGGGTTGGGCGCGAGCACGCAGACCACGCCGTCGCGCACCTGACCCCCGCGCCAGGGGGTTGCGCTCGGGGCGAGGATGGATGCGGCGCCGCCGGTCACGACGGCACCTCGCAGCGCAGGATCAGCTCCCCGTCGCGGCGCGTGGGGGTCGGCATGATGCGCGCCAGGGGCGTCGGGTCGATCTCGCGCGCGAGTGCGCTCGTCACGTCAGGTGCCTGGGCCAGCACCTCCAGCTGCACCTGGGTCGGCGGCAGCAGCTTGATCTCACCGGACGCGGCACCCGCGAGCAGGTCCCGTGGACGCGCCCAACCCGCGGTCTGGGCCTCGCTCGTCCGCCCGTCGGGCTCCTGCCCCGAGGGCGCCCGCGCGACGAAGAAGAAGGTGTCGAACCGGCGCGGCTCGAACTCCGGCGTCACCCAGCGCGCCACCGCGCGCACCAAGTCGGTGCGCACCTCGAGCCCGTGGTCCTCGAGCACATCGCAGAACGAGACCTCCCGACGCGCCAACGCGTCACGCAGTCGTGGCCAGGGGCCACTCCTCAGATCCGGCGTCCCGGCCCCGTCGTGACGGGCGGCCAGTAGCACCCCGCACTCCTCGAAGACCTCGCGGGCCGCCGCCGCGAGGAGACCGCGGGCCAGGCCCTCGGCTACACCGAGCAGCTGCGCCCACTCGTCCGCCCCCGGGCCCCGCCACGGCAGGCCTGGGTCGTCGTCGCGGGGGTCGACGCCGCCGCCGGGGAAGACCGTGACGTCGGCGGCGAAGGCCATCGTCGCGACACGCCGCATGACGAAGACCTCCACGCCCTGGCCACCGGCCCCCGTGAGCGCGCCGGGCCGGTCGGCGGCATCACGCAGCAGCATGACGGTCGAGGCCGGCCGGGTCGGAGCGATATCCGCGGCCTCCAGCCGATGCAGGTTGGCGCGCACCATCTGCGGCAGCGGGAAGTCGCGTCGGGTCAACCCCATCGGCACGCCCGGCGACCGGTCTGCCGTGGGCCGACGTTCAGCGCGCTCAGCCCTCGTCGTCGAAAGCGACGATGACCTCGACCTCCACGGGCACGTCGAGCGGCAGCGCGGCGACGCCGACGGCGGCACGCGCGTGCACCCCGGCGTCCCCGAAGGCCGCGGCGAACAGGTCGGAGGCACCGTTGATGACGCCGGGCTGACCGGAGAAGCTCGGGTCGCTGGCCACGAAGCCGCCGAGCTTGACGACCGAGGTGACGCGGTCGAGGTCGCCGACGACCGACTTGATGGCCGCGATCGCGTTGAGTGCGCAGATCTGCGCACACTCCTTGGCCTGTTCCGGGGTGACCAGGCCCTCGCCCGCACCGACCTTGCCGGTCCGGGTCGGGGCGCCGTCGACCATGGGCAACTGCCCGGAGACGTAGATGCGCTTGCCGTCCTTCTTGGCCGGGGTGTAGGCAGCCACGGGCGCGACCAGCGGCGGCACGGTCAGGCCCAACTCAGCGAGCCGATCTTCTACCTTGCTCATGCTCAGGACTCCTTCGAGCGCTTGAAGTAGGCGACGAGATTGCCGTCTGGCATGACGACGGTCTGGACGAGCTCCCAGCCGTCCTCACCCCAGTTGTTGAGGATCTGCTGCGTCGCATGCACGATGAGCGGCGCGGTGGCGTATTCCCAGCGAGTCATGCTCGCCACTGTAGCCATGCGTCCCGAGCAGGCGTCGGCGCTCCTAGACTTCGAGTCATGTCACGGGTCGCGCTATCGCCAGGGTCTGCGGAAAGCGAAACCGCTGACGACTGGTCCCAGATCAGGCTGCACATCGTCACGGGCAAAGGCGGAGCCGGCAAGACGACGGTCGCGACCGCGCTGGCCCTCACCGTGGCCAGCCTGGGCAAGCGGGTGCTCCTGGCGGAAGTCGAGGGCCGTCAGGGGATCGCGCAGGCTCTGGATGTCCCGCCGCTGGGCACGAGCGAGCAGCGGGTCGTGCGGGTCTCCGGCGGCGGGGAGGTTTGGGGCTTGGCGGTCGAGGCGAAGGCCGCCCTCATCGAATACCTGTCGATCTTCTACCACCTCGGCTCGGCGGGCGGCGTCCTGGAGAAGCTGGGTGCCATCGACTTCGCGACGACGATCGCACCGGGGGTCCGCGACGTGCTGTGCATCGGCAAGGTCTACGAGGCGGTCGGACGGCGCGGGCCCTCCGGAGCCCACGCCTACGACGTCGTCATCCTCGATGCCCCGCCGACGGGTCGCATCGCCTCCTTCCTCAATGTCAACGAGGAGGTCGCTGAGCTGGCAAAGGTGGGCCCGATCCGCAACCAGGCCGACTCGATCACCCGGATGCTGCACGCGCGCTCGTGCGCGGTGCACATCGTGACGCTGCTCGAGGAGATGCCCATCCAGGAGAGCATCGAGGCCGTCGCCGAGCTACGCCGGCACGGACTCCCGCTCGGCGCGGTCGTCGTCAACCAGGCGCGCGACGCCCTCGTCGAGGCCGAGGCCGCCGGATGCCTGCTCACCGCGCAGGTCGACCTCGACGCCGTCGCCGCGCAGCTGAGCGCCCTCGGGGTCATCGACTCACGTGACGACGGCCGGTCCGCCGCTGCCCTGCTGACCCAGGCCCGCGGGCACGTCGAGCGGTTGGCGCTGGAGGACGAGCAGCTCGCGGCCCTGGACGACCTCGGGCTCCCGGTCTACGTGCTGCCACACATCCTGGATCCAACCGGCGCCAGCAGCGTGCGTGAGCTGGCCCAGGAGCTCGCTGGACAGGCGGTATGGGGATGAGCCAGGACACCCCGGCAGGCACCCGCGGCAGCGATCGTGTGGGGCGCGCAGGCCGCTCCACCCGGCCCCCGTTGCAGCCGCGTCCGCCCCAACTGGCGGGACTGGCCTTGGACGTCGACGCCCTGATCGACGATCCGAGCACGCGCGTCATCGTCTGTTGCGGCTCCGGGGGTGTCGGCAAGACGACGACCGCCGCCGCCCTCGCCCTGCGCGCCGCCGGACGAGGCCGCCGGGTGGCCGTCATGACCATCGATCCGGCGCGCCGCTTGGCCCAGTCGCTCGGGCTGGTGCACCTGGACAACACCCCCCGCGCGGTCCCGGGTATCCAGCGGGGTTCGACCGGGCAGCCGACCGGCTCGCTGGACGCGATGATGCTCGACATGAAGCGGACCTTCGACGAGGTCGTGCAGGCCCACGCGACCCCGGAGAAGGCGGAGCAGATCCTGGCGAACCCCTTCTACATCGCGTTGTCGAGCTCGTTCGCCGGCACGCAGGAATACATGGCCATGGAGAAGCTCGGTCAGCTGCACGAGCAACGCCTCCCCGGCGGAGAACCCCGGTGGAATCTCATCGTCGTCGACACGCCGCCCTCTCGCTCGGCGCTGGATTTCCTCGACGCGCCGCAGCGCCTCGGCAGCTTCCTCGACGGGCGCTTCATCCGACTGCTGCTGGCCCCCGCCAAGGCCGGCGGACGCGCCTATCTCAAGGTCGTCTCGACCGGCATGTCGATCGCCCGGTCGGCCTTGGGCAAGATCCTGGGCACCAAGCTGCTCGATGATGTGCAGACCCTCGTCGCCGCGCTCGACACGATGTTCGGGGGCTTCCGCAAGCGGGCGGACGTCACCTACGCGCTGCTGCAGCAGGCGGGGACAGCGTTCCTGGTCGTCGCCTCACCTGAGCGCGACGCGCTGCGCGAGGCCGGCTACTTCGTCGATCGATTGCGCGCCGACGACATGCCGCTAGCGGGGGTGGTCATCAACCGGCTCGTACGGGCCGCGAACGCGTCGATCAGCGCGGAAGAAGCGCTACGGGCCGTGGAGCGCAGCGACGACGAAGTCGTGGCCGGGATGCTGCGGGTCCATGCCGCGACCGCACACACGGCGGCCCGTCATCTCGAGGCGGCGGACCGCTTCGCAAGCCGACACCCCGGGGTGCCGATCGTCACGGTCCCGATGGCGGCCGTGGACGTCCACGATCTGCCGGGGCTCAACGAGATCGGGGCGGCCTTGGCCGCGGGAGGGCACAACTGAACGAGAGCAGTCCCTAACACCGCTGCGCGACCGGGCCGGGCCCGGTTGGCGCAGGACGGAGTCAAGCGCTGGCGAGGTCCGAGAGACCGCGCTCGAAGAGGGCGCGCCAGGACGGGACGTCGGGGAAGCGGCGCAGCATCGCGCGGCGCTCCCTCTCGGTCCTGCCGCCCCACACCCCGAATTCAGTTCGATTGTCCAGCGCGTCGGCCAGACACTCCGCGACGACCGGACATCGCAGGCAGATCTGCTTGGCCTGCTGCTGGGCGGCGCCTTGGACGAACAAAGCGTCCGGCTCCACGGCCCCGCAGGCCGCCTGTGGTGCCCAGTCCTCGATGAGAGTGGACGGGCGACGCCGCATCGGCGTCAATGAAATCGTCATACTTGTCGGCCCCTTGTCAATCTCCGCCCCTCAGGTGGGGTGCGGCTGAGCTCAGGTTGTTGTAGTTGTGCAAACATAACAAATTGATGCTGTTCAGCGAAACGGCCCAACTGGATGATTTTTTCCTAGTGCTCCCGAACTCGCCACGGTCGAGCTACC
>JAUNUZ010000238.1 GCA_030537915.1 Micrococcales bacterium | reverse complement strand
CCCGGGGGGCGGCGGGGGGAAGGCGGGCGGGGGGCGGGCGGCCGGGCCCCGGGCCCCCCCCGGGGCCCGGGGCCGCAGCCAGCACCGGTCGCAGCTCGTCGAGGCGCAGGGCGTAGGCGGTGTGCGGGTCATCGACGGAGCGGGCGAATACGACCCCGGCGACCGTGCCGTCGGTGCGTAGCAGCGGCCCCCCGGAGTTGCCTGGGTGCACGTCGACGCGCAGCGCGTAGAGCTTGCGGGTCACCCCCATCGCCCCGTAGATGTCATCACCCCTGGCCGAAAGGGCCCCCCGAACCCGCGCCGCGGCCACCCGATACGGCCCACCGCCGGGGTAGCCGGCGACGACAGCCTCGTCACCGTGCTCCAGCGCGGCGCCCAGACGCAGGGGCTGGGACTGGGACTGCAGCCGGCCCACCGAGAGGACCGCCAGATCTCGATCCGGATCGAAGGCGACGACCTCGGCGCGCGTTCGCCTTCCCTGGGGTGTGGTGACGGTGACCTGCTCGGCGCCCGCGACGACGTGCGCGTTCGTCACGACGAGCCCCGGGCCGGCCACCCAGCCCGTGCCCTCCTGGGAGCGGCCGCAGCTGATCGCGAGCGCGTCGATCCGCAGGATCGAGGCACCCGCAGCCCGCACCGGTCCCGTCGAGGCCGCCGCCGCATCGGCGGGCGCCACCGGCGTGATCGGCTCCGCCGACAGCCCGTCGAAGACGCGCGGCACCCCGTACCGGTCCAGGGTCACCAGCACCCGCCCGAGCACGCGATCGGTCGACGGTGGGATGACCCGATCGATCGCGGCCAGGACGCGGGACTGGGCGACGACGTGACCCAAGCCCCCCGGCGACCCGACCCGCAAGAGACCCGCGGCGAACCAGACGGTGAGCACCGCGACCACGACGGTGAGCAGGCCCCCCAAGAGGCTGTCGATCGGACCGGCGCCGATGCGATGGGCTCGTCTCCGCAGCGGCCAACCGATCCGGGCGAAGATCGCCTGGCCGAGCGTGCCGAGGACCAACACGAGCACGACAAGCAGCAGGGCCGAGGCCGGCCCGTTCTCGAACCGTCCAGAGGCATCGAGCCGCGCGAGCAGGCCCGGGCCGAACCAGACGGCGACGACGGCCCCGAGCACGAAGCCGACTGTCGACGCGAGCGTCAGCAGCAGGCCGCGGCGGTAGCCGGTGATGGCGTAGCCGACGAGCAACAGCCCGAGCAGGATGTCGAAGAGGGTGCTTGTCACCGGAGCATCTCCCAGGCCTTCGCGGGTGATTGGGCCAGCGGCTCGGCCGAGCCGGACGCCGCCTGGACCGTCGGCTCGGCGGGTCCGGAAGTCGACTCCGATGGCAACCGGTGATCGCGACTCAACGGCCGCCCGAAGCGCTCCGGCAACGACCGCTCCCGATGGCGATCCCACGCAAGCTCCAGCCCGGACAGCTGCAGCACCCGGTCGAGCAGGAACGCGGTGAAGCCCCAGACGTACAGGTCCGGCAGCTCGAAGGCCGGGCTGCGATAGCCGGCCGGGTGGGTCGCGACGATCCGATGAGCGGGGTCGACGAGCTGGGTCAACGGCACCCGCGCGACGGACTCGACCTCGTCCACGGAGCGCGCCCACAGCCGCATCGGCGTGGGCGCCCACCCGAGCACGGTCGTCACGACGGACTTGCTGACCGGGACGAAGAGCTCCGGCAGCAGCCCGACGACCTCGACCTCCGCGCGCTCGATACCGATCTCCTCGTTCGCCTCCCGCAATGCCTCGTCGACCGGGCCGTCGTCGTGCGGATCGAGCCGCCCCCCGGGGAACGCGACCTGACCCGCGTGCGAGCGCAGCCGTTGGGAGCGCTGGGTCAGCACGACGCTGTCCCGCCCCGCCTCGTCGGGGCCGAAGAGCATCAACACGGCCGACGGCCTACCGCCACTGGGTGGCGGTGGCATTCGCGTGAAGTAGGTGGTATCGATCGAATCCGCCTGCTGAGTGAGCCGCAGCAACCAGGGTGGCGGACCGCAGACGTTCACCAGGCGCCACCCTGGTGAACCGTCTGGGCGGCGCGCACCAGTGCGGGCGGCTCCTTGACGAGCTTGGCCGCGGCCTGCGGGTCGATCTCCCCCACGCCGTAGGAGGGGCACAGCTCGGCGACGGGGCACGCCCCACACGCAGGCTTACGGGCGTGGCAGACGCGCCGCCCGTGGAAGATCAGGACGTGCGACAGTCTCGTCCAGTCGCGACGCGGGATGAGCTCCCCGATCGCGTGCTCGACCTTGACCGGGTCGGTCTGCGCTGTCCAGCCGAAGCGCCGGGCGAGGCGACCGACGTGTGTGTCGACGGTGATGCCGGGGACGTGGAAGGCGTTCCCCAGCACGACATTGGCGGTCTTGCGACCCACGCCCGGGAGCGTGACGAGGTCTGCGAGGCGGCCCGGCACCGTGCCGTCGAAGCGCTCGACGAGCGCCGCCCCCAGCTTCAGCAGGGACTCCGACTTCGCGCGGAAGAAGCCGGTGGGCCGGATGAGTTCCTCCAGATCCGCGCGGTCGGCGCCTGCCAGGGCAGCCGCCGACCGATAGCGCGCGAAGAGCGCCGGAGTCACCTTGTTCACGTTCACGTCGGTGGTTTGGGCCGACAGCACGGTCGCAACCAGCAGCTCTAAGGGGGATCGGAAATCCAGCTCGCAGTGCGCGTCCGGGTAACGCTGCTCCAGGATCCGCCCCATCCGACGGGCGCGTCGCGTCAGCGCCAGCGGCGTCTCGACGCGCGGGGCACGCGTTCGCGAGACCGGTTGCCCGGCGGTGCTGGGGGGTGTCGACACGCGCCCAGATTAAGGCGCCGAGCTGGGTCCGGCCTGGGATCACCGCTGGCGTTCCTCTGCGCGCGCGAAGTCCTCTGTCACACTGGCAATGTGGACAATGACGTGGTGCGGCAGGCCCCCTTGTTTTCGGCGCTCTCGAGCGAAGATGCTTCAGCCCTGCGGACTTCGATGACCACCACCCACCTCGACCGTGGCGATGTGTTGTTTCGCGAGGGAGAGCAGGGCGATCGCGTCTACGTGCTCACCGGCGGCAAGATGAAACTCGGCCGCACGAGCATCGACGGGCGCGAGAACCTCGTGGCGATCATCGGCCCGGGCGAGATGTTCGGCGAGCTGAGCCTCTTCGATCCCGGCCCGCGCAGCGCGACAGCATCCGCGGTCGCCCCTTCGGATCTGCTCAGTCTCGGGCATGAGGCATTCCATGAATTCCTCAACGATCGCCCCAAAGTCGCACAGTCGCTGCTGGGCGCACTGGCACGCCGACTGCGCCGCACCAACGACTCCCTAGCGGACCTGGTCTTCACCGACGTGCCCGGTCGCGTTGCCAAGGCTCTGCTCGACCTGACGAACCGCTTCGGTCAGCCCGTCGAAGGCGGCGTCCGGGTCGCCCACGACCTCACCCAGGAGGAGTTGGCGCAGCTCGTGGGGGCCTCCCGCGAGACGGTCAACAAGGCGCTCGCCGACTTCGCCGCCCGAGGATGGCTGCGCCTGGAGCCGCGGGCCGTCGTCCTGCACGATACCGAGCGCCTCGCGCGTCGCGCCCGCTGACCCGCGCAAGCCCTGGTCGGGCGGCTACCTGCCGTCCACTCCCCGGTGGTCGTGCTCACGCAGGTACTCCAGCTGAGCGTGCACGCTCCTGCGTGCCGCCGGCCACACCTCGAGCGGCACATCGGCATAGACCGTCTCGACGACCCGCTGGACGAGGTCGGTCATCTCCTCCTGCGAGGGTGCGACGGGTTCGCCCCGCGACGTGAGCTCGGGTAGGGCGGCGCGCACCTGATCGAGGCGCTCGTGCCGGTGCTGCACGTAGGCGTCGATGAGGGCGCCGGCATCCTCCCGGGGCGCGCCATGGCCGGGCAGCAGAACTCCCACCCTTCGGTCCGAGACCAGGTCCGCGAGCACCCGCAGGCTCGCCAGGTAGGGGCCGAGCGCGCCATCGGGCCAGGCCACGACCGTCGTCCCCCGTCCCAGGATCGTGTCGCCGGTGAGGAGCGCACCCAGCAGCGGCACGTGGAAGCAGTAGGAGTCGAGCGTGTGCCCAGGCGTGGGGATCCCCTCGATCTGAAGACCCTCGACACCCAGCGGCACGATCCCCAGCGCCCCCTGCGGGTCGCCCCGATCTGTCGTTGCGGCCGGCGGTGCGGCTGGCGGTGCGGTGTCGCGCCCGGGGAAGCTGATCGGCGCGCCGACGAGCGCAGCGAAGCGTTCGGCGCCCTCGATGTGGTCCAGGTGGTGGTGGGTCAGCAGGATGCGCGCGCAGCGGACACCGAGCCGCTCGACGTGCACAGCCACCGCCTGCAGATGGGTCTCATCGAGGGGCCCGGGGTCGACGACCGCACACTCCGCGGAGCCCCCGGCACGCAATATCCACGTGTTCGTCCCGTCGAGCGTCATCGCCGACGGGTTGGGCGCGAGCACGCAGATCACGCCGTCGCGCACCTGACCCCCGCGCCAGGGGGTTGCGCTCGGGGCAAGGATGGATGCGGCACCGCCGGTCACGACGGCCCCTCGCAGCGCTGGATCAGCTCCCCATCGCGGCGCGTGGGGG
>JAUNUZ010000237.1 GCA_030537915.1 Micrococcales bacterium | reverse complement strand
CGCCGACAACCTGCGCTGCATCTTCGTCAGCCAGCGATTCCTACCCGCTGTCTTCCTTGATTCCGCAGGTCGCCGACTCGCTGCGCTCGCCGACAACCTGCGCTGCATCTTCGTCAGCCAGCGATTTGGAGCCAGTTCTCCCACCCGCCGTGCAGGACCAGCCAGGCCAGGAGCCCGTAGCCGGCCTGGCCGGGGTGGCGACCGTCGCGCGAGGCGGACAGCTCTGAGAGCCACTGGTCATGCTCGCTCAAGGGGTAATAGCAATCGACGAAGGGCACGGAGCGGCGCGAACACACGTCGGCCTGGGCCTCCACGATGATCTCGAGGCGCTCGTTGACGTCGGGCTCCAGCGTGGGCGGCGGCCCGACGACGAAGGGCGAGATGCCCCGGGCCGTCGCGTCGTCCAGGATGTTCGCCAGGTTGAGCCGCGAGCGGGCCGTGGTCAGCCCCTGCGTCATGTCGGCCTGTCCGATCCCGATGACGAGGCGGCGCTCCCGGCGGTCTTGCCAACGCAGCAAACCCTCGGTGCGCCAGCGCGCCAGGACGTCGGCGGAGGAGTCACCGCGAACGCCGATGTTGTAGGCCGTCAGGTCGAGATCCGGGTGGTGGGTGCGCCCGACGACGCGTGAGACCCAGCCGTGCCCCTTGGGGTCGCCGTATCCGGCCACGAAGGAGTCGCCGATGAAGACGATGCCGACATCGCGCGGGCCGTCATGCACCATCGACTCTGCGCTCGGAGTGAAGTGGGTCGGAATATCGGTGTCGTCCGAGTAGTCCTCGGCGTACTCGCCGCCGTCATTGCTCACGCGTGATCAGTCCTCGTCGTCGTCCAGTCGGGCCAGCCAGGTAGCAAGCCGCTCGATCGGGGTCTCGAACTCGGGGTTGAGGTCCACGAACGTGCGCAGCTGCTGCGCGAGCCAGTCGAGTGTGACCTCCTCCTCGCCGCGTCGCTGTTCAAGCTCCTCGATGCCGCGATCGGTGAAGTACACACCAGTCATTCTGCCTTACGGGCGCGCTCGACCCGCGCACTCCCGGCGCCGATAGTGCGCGCCGGGAGCGGGATGCCGTCTCAGCGCGCGAACGCGCTCGTGACGAGCTCATCCTCCTGCTCGGTGTGCGATTTATGGGAGCCGGTCGAGGGCGCGGCCGACTCCGGACGAGACACGACCTTCAGGGGTCGGGTCTCGCCGCGCTGCGCCAACGCCTCGGGCAGGTTGAGCGCGAGGAACGGCCACCCGCCCTGGTTGCGCGGCTCGTCCTGCACCCAGACCACGTCCGCCCGCGGGTAGCGCGCCAACTCCGCGGCGAGCTCGGCGGCAGGCAGCGGGTAGTACTGCTCCAGCCGGATGATCGCCGTCGAGCTGTCACCCTGCTGGTTGCGATAGGCCTCGAGGTCGTAGACGACCCGTCCGGACGCGATGATCACGCGGGTGACCTGCTCCGGATCGGGCTGCGAACGGTCCCGCAGCACCGGCTCGAAGCGACCCGTCGTGAAGTCCTCCACCCGGCTCTGCGCCTCCCTGCGCCGTAGCAGCTGCTTGGGCGTGAAGACGATGAGCGGCTTGCGCGGTCGCGCGTAGGCCTGGCGACGCAGCAGGTGGAAGTGGCTTGCCGGTGTCGAGGGGTGCGCGACGATCATGTTGTCCTGCGCGCACAGCTGCAGGTAGCGCTCGATGCGCGCGGAGCTGTGATCGGGCCCCTGTCCTTCGTAGCCGTGCGGCAGCAGCAGCACGACAGAGCTGCGCTGGCTCCACTTCTGCTCCGAGCTGGAGATGAATTCGTCCATGATCGTCTGGGCGCCGTTGGCGAAGTCACCGAACTGCGCCTCCCAGCAGACGAGCGCGTCGGGCCGCTCGACCGAGTAGCCGTATTCGAAGCCCAGCGCGGCGAACTCCGACAGCAGCGAGTCATAGACCCAGAAGCGCGCCTGGTTGCCCAGGTAGAGCAGTGGCGTCCACTCCTCCGCCGTGAGCCGGTCCACCAGCACCGCGTGGCGCTGGGTGAACGTCCCGCGTCGGCTGTCCTGTCCGGCCAGGCGCACGGGCGTGCCTTCCGTCAGCAGCGACCCGAAGGCCAGCAGCTCGCCCATGGCCCAGTCCACGCCACCCTCGCGGGTCATCTTGCGCCGGTTCTCCAGCATCTTCTTCAGCTTCGGATGGACGGTGAATCCCTGCGGGTATTCGGTCCAGGCATCGCCGAGGCGCTCGAAGAGCTCGGGTGTGATCGCGGTGCCGTCGTCCGCCCGGTCGGGTGTCTGATCATCGACGCGTTGCGCGCTCGGACGCTCCAGCCCCACGATTTCGGTAGGCGCGTCCTTCGTGCGCAGCGCTTCCTTGGTCTCGACGAAGACCTGTTCAAGGCGGGTCTGGTAGTCGCGCATCGCCGCGTCGGCGTCCTCCTTGCTGATGTCGCCACGACCCACGAGCGCTTCGGCGTAGAGCTTTCGCACCGACCGCTTGGCCTCGATGAGGTGGTACATGAGCGGCTGCGTCATCGAGGGGTCGTCGCCCTCGTTGTGCCCGCGGCGGCGGTAGCAGACCATGTCGATGACGACGTCCTTGGCGAACTCCTGCCGGAACTCGTACGCGAGCTGCGCGACCCGCACGACGGCCTCCGGGTCGTCACCGTTGACGTGGAAGATCGGGCTCTGGATCGTCCGCGCGAGGTCGGAACAGTAGATCGAGCTACGCGAGCTGCTCGGCGCCGTGGTGAAGCCGACCTGGTTGTTGACGATGATGTGGATCGTGCCGCCAGTGCGGTATCCGCGCAGCTGGGAGAGCTGCAGCGTTTCGAGCACGACTCCCTGACCCGCGAATGCGGCGTCGCCGTGCATGAGCACCGGCAGCACCGTGAAGGCCTCGCCGTGCCGGTCGAGCCGGTCTTGCTTGGCCCGGACGATGCCCTCGAGGACGGGATTGACCGCCTCGAGGTGGCTCGGGTTCGCCGCGAGGTAGACCTTGGTCTTCTCGCCGGTCTCGCTCGTGAACTCACCCTCGGTGCCGAGGTGGTACTTCACGTCACCCGAACCCTGGATGCTGCGCGGGTCGCCGGAGCCCTCGAACTCGCGGAAGATCTGGCCGTAGGACTTCCCTGCGATGTTGGCGAGCACGTTGAGCCGGCCGCGGTGCGGCATGCCGATGCACACCTGGTCCATGCCCTCCCTGGCCGAGGACAGCAGGATCTGGTCGATCATCGCGATGACCGACTCGCCGCCCTCGAGGCTGAAGCGCTTCTGCCCGACGAACTTCGTCTGCAGGAAGGTCTCGAAGGCCTCCGCGGCGTTGAGGCGGCGCAGGATCCGCATCTGCTCGTCTCGCGGCACCCGCGGCTGCGGGACCTCGAGGCGGGACTGCAGCCACTCGCGCTGGTCGGGGTCCTGGATGTGCATGAACTCGGCGCCGATGGTGCGGCAGTAGGCCGAGCTGAGGCGGTCGAGGATGCCCCGCAGCGTCAGCATCGGCTTGCCGCCGAAGCCGCCGGTCGCGAACTCCCGGTCCAGATCCCAGATCGTCAGCCCATGACTGCTCAGCTGCAGGTCTGGGTGCCGGCGCTGGCGGTATTCCAGCGGGTCGATGTCGGAGAGCAGGTGGCCGCGCACGCGGTAGGCGTGGATGAGCTTCTGCACGCGGACCGTCTTGCTCAGGTCGTCGTCGTGCGTCGCCGAGACGTCCTGGCTCCAGCGCACCGGCTCGTACGGGATGCGCAGGCTCTCGTAGATGTCGTCGTAGAAGTCGTCCTCGCCGAGCAGGAGCCGGTGCACAACCTGCAGGAACTCCCCCGAGGCCGCGCCCTGGATGATGCGGTGGTCGTAGGTCGAGGTGAGCGTGAGGATCTTGGAGATGCCCTGGCGCGCGATTGTGTCGGCGCTGGCGCCCTGCCACTCGGCGGGGTATTCCATCGCGCCGACGCCGACGATGGTGCCCTGGCCCTTCATCAGCCTCGGCACCGAGTGGACGGTGCCGATGGTGCCCGGGTTCGTCAGGGTGATCGTCGTGCCGATGAAGTCGTCCATCGTCAGCTTGCCCGAGCGGGCCTTGCGGACGATCTCTTCGTAGGCGTTCCAGAAGCCGAAGAAGTCGAGCTTGTCCGCAGCCTTGATCGAGGGGACGACGAGGGTGCGGGTGCCGTCCGGTCGCGGAAGGTCGATTGCGAGGCCGAAGTTGACGTTCGCGGGTTGGACGACGACCGGCTTGCCGTCCTTCTCACCGAAGGCGTTGTTCATGTCCGGCATGGCGCGCAGGGCACGCACGATGGCGTAGCCGATGAGGTGCGTGAAGCTCACCCGGCCACCGCGGTTGCGGCGCAGATGGTCGTTGATCGCGACCCGGTTGTCCATGAGCGCCTTGGCGGGCACGGCCCGCACGCTCGTCGCGGTGGGAACCGTCAGGCTCGCGTCCATGTTCGTGACGATGCGGGCCGCCGGACCCTTGAGCGGGCGGATGCTCTCCTTCTCGATCTCCGTCGGGGATTTCACGGCGGAGGAATCGCGCGGCTTGGGCATCTGTCGAGCGACCGGCTCGTGGCCCTTGGTGCCGCCGGGCATCGGCGCGGCCGGGCTCGTCTCACGAACCG
>JAUNUZ010000236.1 GCA_030537915.1 Micrococcales bacterium | reverse complement strand
ATGATGCGGGACCGGTGAGCTCAAAGGTCACCGCGCCTTCGGCGGAGGCGATCGCGACGCATATCCAGGTGTCCAGCACGGCCTACACTCGCGCCACTCTTCGCGCGCAAGCGCGTCACCTTTGGCATCATCCGCACGCGGAGCTGCAGCCTTTGGGGGCAGAGTCCCCCGCGATCGGCCCCATCGGCACGACCGTCGGAGTCACCGAATGTCTCGCCGCGCTAGGCCTGCAGTCGGATCGAGCGATCGTAGATCTCGCCCTCTATGACGGAGTCCCGGCGGCGATTGTCGTCACCGACGGCGCGGGCGGTCGACAAGTGCGGGTTGTCACCCGTCAGTGCGGGGCACAGTCCGACGCGATGCTGGCTGGTCCGGCGACGGTTCCCTGAGCCCGGTATCGTTTCGACGAGGCAGAGATCGGCCACGGAATACACCCCCGGGGGCATACGTTGCGTCGGAAGTGGCTGTCAGCCTCTGCCACTTACCAGAGGTGGAACACACGATCGTGCTCCACCCGATATATGCGGGCATGACGTATCGAAGGGATTGTGCGTGAGCGACGTACGCGAACTCATCATCATCGGCTCGGGACCGGCCGGATACACCGCCGCCGTCTACGCGGCTCGCGCGAACCTCGCGCCACTGGTCTTCACCGGGTCAGTGACTGCTGGGGGAGCACTGATGAACACGACCGACGTGGAGAACTACCCCGGTTTCCCCGACGGCATCATGGGCCCCGATCTCATGGAGAACATGCGAGCGCAGGCGCTTCGCTTCGGTGCCGAACTCGTCACGGACGACGTGACCGCGGTAGATCTGAGCGATCCGATCAAAAGGGTCACCGACGGCGAGGGGACCGTGCACCGGGCCCGAACGGTGATTCTGGCTATGGGGTCGGCCTACCGCGAGCTCGGATTGCCCGATGAGAAGCGGTTATCCGGGCACGGCGTCTCCTGGTGTGCCACCTGTGACGGCTTCTTCTTCCGTGACCAGGACATTGCCGTCGTGGGTGGGGGTGACTCTGCTGTCGAAGAGGCCACCTTCCTGACGAAGTTCGCACGTTCGGTGACCCTCATCCACCGTCGTGACAGCCTGCGAGCCAGCAAGATCATGGTCGATCGGGCCCTGGAGAACCCTAAGATCACCTTCGCCTGGAACAGCGCCATCGAGGCCATCCACGGCGAGAACAAGGTCGCCGGGCTGACGCTGGTCGACACCCAGACCGCAGCGACCCGGCGCCTGGACGTCACTGGACTGTTCGTCGCCATCGGCCACGATCCGCGAAACGAGCTCGTGCACGGCCAGATCGAGCTCGACGCCGCGGGTTACGTCCTGACACAAGGCGGCACGACCCGCACCAACCTGGAGGGTGTCTTCGCCTGTGGCGACCTTGTCGACCACACCTACCGTCAGGCGATCACCGCCGCGGGCTCCGGATGCGCCGCGGCACTCGACGCGGAGCGCCACCTTGCCTCTCTCGGCCAGGCGGGCGAGCCGCTCCCGCAAGAGGCTCTCATCACCGGTCACTGAGCGTCCGTGCCCTTTCGCACAACTCTCCCGCATCACACTGTCTAACCAACCCACGCCCGAGGAGATCCCATGGGAAACATCACCACTACAACCGACGCCACCTTTGACGCGGACGTCCTCAAGAGCACCAAGCCCGTCCTGGTCGACTTCTGGGCGCCCTGGTGCGGTCCGTGCAAGGCTGTCGCGCCGATCCTTGAGGAGATCGCCGGCACTCACGGTGCGAAACTGTCAATCGTCAAGCTGAACACGGACGAGAATCCCCGGACTGCCGCGAAGTACGGCATCACCAGCATCCCGACGATGAACGTCTACGTCGACGGGGAGATCGTCAAGACGATCATGGGAGCACAGCCGAAGCCGAGGCTCCTACGTGAACTTGAGCCGTTCATCGGCTGAACCTGTACGGGTTTATAGCGAGCGGGATGTGATCCACATGGATCACATCCCGCTCGCTATGTACCCGACCCTTCGACCGCTCAGCAGAGTCGAGAAGCCGAAGCCTGACTCAGCCCGCCAGCGACTGCGCCCGGCCGTCCGTTTCCGGACCCTCCCCGATCGCGTCGAGGATGCGGTTGAGGTCATCGACCGAGGCAAACTCCACCGTCAGCCTGCCCTTATGACGACCCATGGCGATACTCACCCGGGTCTCCCAGCGGTCGGCGAGGAACGCTGCGAGCTCGTCCAATTCGGCCATTCGCGGCTGGGACCGCTGCGCCGCTCTGGCAGGCCTTTCGGGCTCCCCTCCCAACGCGACGATCTCTTCGACGCTACGCACCGAGAGACCCTCAGCGACGATGCGCTGGGCCAATCGCTCCATTGCTGCGGTATCCGGTAGCCCAAGGAGTGCCCGCGCGTGCCCGGCGGAAAGGACACCGGCCGCGACACGCCGTTGCACCAGTGGAGGGAGCTTCAAGAGACGAACCACATTGCTGATCTGGGGGCGAGACCGGCCAAGCCGGTTCGCGAGCTCCTCGTGGGTGCAGCCGAAGTCCTCGAGGAGTTGCTGATATGCGGCAGCTTCCTCGAGCGGATTGAGCTGGCTGCGGTGCAGGTTCTCCAGGAGCGCATTGCGAAGCATCGCATCGTCGGAGGTCTCCTTGACAATCGCGGGAATCGACGTCTGCCCCGCCGCTTGGCAGGCTCGCCAGCGCCTCTCCCCCATCACGAGCTCGTAGACGGGTCCGCTCCGCGGGTCCTTGCCGTCCGTTGAATCCGTGGCGCCGCTGGCCACCGCGTGGCTCACGGGCCGCACTACGACGGGCTGCAACATACCGATCTCACGAATGCTCTCGACGAGCTCCGCGAGTTCGTCCTCATCGAAGTACTGGCGCGGCTGCCGGGCGTTGGGCGTGATCGATGAGACGGGCAACAGGGCGTAGCGGGCGCCGGGCACGGGTGCAAGGTTGTCCCGAACAGCGTCATCTCGCAGGGCGGTTGATCCAGAGCTCGGGTCCGCCCCAAGCTCGGCACCAGCTGGTGGAGCTGCCCCGCAGCCCGGGCTCGCATCTGCCAGCTTCGCTGGCGTCTCGCGTCCCCCAGCGTCAAGCTCCGCCAGATCGCGGGACGACTCGGGGTTGCCGACTGCCTTGCCCGTTTCACGTGGAACCTCGACAGGCGCGGTTTGCCCGTCATTGGTCGGTGGAGCAAGCAATGAGCCGTGCGGAGCCGGAGTCTCGGCTCCAGTGTCCGCAAAGAACACATCCCGCGGGCGCGTCATCGCTGAGAGAGCGGATGGCTCCGTCGGGATGAGCGCCCCGAGTCCCCGCCCCAGCCCTCGTCGTCGATCACTCACGTGTGCAACACCTCTTCCATGTCCACGCGTTCTCAGCCGCGCCCTCGCCACACCCGCGCTCACTGGAGCGCCTCGGTCGTCGCTGGTGAGCCTAGACCGACACGCGTCGCAGACAGGTGCGACGCACCGGCGGCCTGTGGAGGAGCCGTTTCACGTGAAACGGATGTGGATGGACAACTAGCCGGCTCGGTGGGCGAGCTCTCGCGCAGCATCGAGGTACGACAGTGCGCCAGCGCTCATCGGGTCGTAGGTCAGGACCGTTTGGCCATGGCTCGGCGCCTCGGAGATCCGCACCGACCGTGGCACTGCAGCGCGCAGCACCTGCTCGGGGAAATGCTCGCGCACCTCGTTTGCCACCTGCTGCGATAGGCGCGTCCGCGCGTCGTACATCGTGAGCAGGATCGTAGACACATGCAGGTTCGGGTTCAGGTGACGCCGAATCATCTCCACATTACGCAGAAGCATCGACAGACCCTCGAGCGCGTAGTACTCGCACTGAATCGGAATGAGCACCTCCGCGGCCGCAACAAATGCGTTGATCGTCAGCAGGCCGAGACTTGGGGGGCAGTCGATGATTATGTAGTCGGGAGCAGCGTCGCCCACCTGGGCGAGGTAGGCCGTGAGGCTCCGCTGCAGGCGCATCTCGCGTGCCACATAGGAGACGAGTTCGATCTCAGCTCCGGCTAGATCGATCGTCGCAGGGACGCATTGCAGACCAGCGATGTCGGGGCAATCACGCACTACGTCCCCGATCGTCGCCTCGTCAATGAGGACGTCGTAGATGCTGCGGATCTCGGAGTGATGGTCGATCCCGAGGGCGGTGGACGCATTTCCCTGCGGATCGGCATCGACCACGAGGACCTTCAATCCGCCTTTGGCCAGGGACGCCGCGAGACTTACGGCAGTCGTTGTCTTACCGACCCCACCTTTCTGATTCGCCACCGTGATGACCCGAGGCGTCGGCGGGCGAGGCCATCGCTCCGCTGCCAACGGATCCGCCGCCGAGACCGCGGAGGTGCCGACGCACCGCACAGCGCGAGCTACCGGAACCGAAGCCTGGGAAGACGGAGACACCGCGGAACGCGACGGGATGGTCGACACCGGTGAATGGTCCGCTCGGGGTCTGGGCACGTCGGGCTGCGTGGGAACAGACGGAGATGCTGCAGACTCCGCGCACACTCCCACCGATTCACCTGACGGTGTCGGCCATAGGGCGGCGGCGGACTCAAGGGCCCCAGTTTCACGTGAAAC
>JAUNUZ010000235.1:2250-4593 GCA_030537915.1 Micrococcales bacterium | reverse complement strand
CACCTCAGCGAGGATGATGATCCACACCGAGCTCCACTTGTCCGTCAGCGGAGCATTCGATCCCGCGAGCCACCCCATGTTCTGCGTCCACGCGAAGCGCCAGGAGAAGGCGGCGACAACGGTGACGATCGCGTATGGCACGAGCGCCGACGTGCGCACCAAGCCACGGCCGATGATCGTGCGGTGCATGACGATCGCGAGGAGCATCCCGAGCACGAGTTCGAAGATCACGCCGAAGAAAGTGTAGAAGACGGTGATCCCGAAGGCCGTCCACCAGATCGGGCTCGAGAGCACGGTGATGTAATTGTCGAGCCCGATGAACTGGTTCTTGTCCGGCGTCCGCAGGTCCGCGCGCTGCAGCGACAGCCACAGGGCGTAGGCGATCGGATAGGCAGTCACGACAACCATCGTGATGACCGCGGGTGCGACGAGCATCAGGCCGAGTTTGCGCTCGGCTCGCATGCCCTCGCTCGCGCGCTTGCGCGCGATGGCCGTGCCTTCGTCGACGTCGTGTGCGCTGCCCTCGCGTTTCGTGGCTTGAGTACTCACGGCAGGATCCCCTTTCCGTCGATCGCCTGCTCGATCGCGTCATTCAGCGACTGGGCGGCCTGTTGCGGGTTGATCGCCGACGGCGGTGACAGCGTCGTCGAGATAATGGTCGAGAGGTTCTGGTACACGGGAGTGCGCGGCCGCGGAACGGCATTCTTCAGCTCCGCGAGCATGACCTTGCCCATCGGATATGCCTTTTGAAATTCCGGGTCGTCGTAGATCGACTGCAGGACGGGCGGGTCACCGGCATCCTTGGCCGTCTGCAACTGGTGCTTCTCGTTGCGCAGACACATCGCCGCGTCGAAGGCCTCGTTGGGGTGCTTGCTGAACGTGCTGATCGCATAGTTCATACCACCGAGCGTGACCTTCGGCTTCTCACCCGCCTTGACGACCGGGAAGGTCGTGTAGCCGAGGTCCTCGGCGACCTTGGGGTTGGCCTCGCGCATCGCCGAGAGCACATAGGGCCAGTTGACCGCGAAGGCCGACCGGCCGGCCTCAAGGTCGGCGAAGACCTCCGGCTCCTGGGCGTTGGACAGCGAAGCGCTCGTCACGCCGGCAGAGGCGATCTTCTGGAGCAACGTCAGCGCCTGGACCGCCTTGTCGTTGGCGGTGACCGTCGCCTTGGTGCTGTCTTCGTTGACGAAGGTGGCCCCGAAAGCGTTGAAGAAGTTGTTGACGTTGACGACGTAGCCCTCGTACTGAGCCGCGGTGAAGCCGATCTGATACGGCTTGCCCGCCTCTTTGAGCTTCTTGGAGGTATCGATGAGTTCATCCCACGTCTGAGGCGGCTTCGGGACGAGCGACTTGCGGTACCAGAGGATCTGCACATTGGTGTGCTTGGGGATGCCGTAGAGCTGGTCTTTCCACTCCGCCGTCTTCACGGCCGGCTCGAGGACACCCTCGATCGACTTCGCCTTCTGCTGCTCATCGAGCGAGCGGATCCACTTCGCCTCCGCGAATTCGGCGGTCCACGTGACGTCCATGCCGAGCAGGTCCATGCCCGCGTCGCGCGCTGCGAGGCGGCGCACCAGTTGCTCGCGCTGGCCATCGGCGTCGCTGGGCAGCAGGTTGCCGACGATGGTGTACTTGCCCGCCGCCTCCTTGTTGCACTCCGCGATGATCTTGTCGAAGCCTGAGGCGCTTGCACCGCCGAAAAGGTTGACGACCGTGCCGCCGGGTCCGGACGAGCACGCGGCCAGCGTCGAGCCAACCACCGCCACGGCGAGTGGGACCGCTATCCGTGCCCCCCGCCTGGCACGCGAGCGACGTTTCTCCATTCCCATGAGCCCTCCTTTGGTCCGACTACCGACGAACGAGCGGCACCAGAACGACAGGATCCCCGCTGTCGGCCATCTTGGTGCGGCAGCGGGCCGCCTGGCGACCGCAAGCGCCGCTGCAGCTGAATCGTGACATCGGCGTGACTATTGGTAGCGCGTTTCGCCCGGTTCCGGCCTCCCGCGGTGGGCCTGGCCCGATGCAGGCGACGGACGAGCGATGCATGCATGGTCAGGACGACGGACTTGAACGCGCGACCTGGACGACCGTATCTTTAAGAGGTGCTCGGGGGAGCACAAGCAGGGATGGCAGGGGGAGCAGGAAAAGGGGAAACAATTGGGGAAGTGCCAGCCAACGGTACGACGCGCGTGGGGACGCTGAGTCGAGCCGGAGCACCAGGACTGCGGATCGTTGGGGGCGACCGTGGGACGCGGTGCGGCAACTGGCACAACGTGTGCGGGCCCGTCTTAGGGGAAGGCGGGCCCGCGGCACGTTCGGGGCCGAGTATCGCGAAGAAGC
>JAUNUZ010000235.1:0-2240 GCA_030537915.1 Micrococcales bacterium | reverse complement strand
GGTGGAGCTGCGGCTCGCGCTTGATCTGACCGAGCCGGGCTCCGCGTCGATCGCAGCAGTTGGCGGCAAGGCGGTCAATCTGCACCGAATGCTGCTGGCTGAGCTGCCCGTGCCTAGGGGATTCTGCCTGACGACCCACGCCTATCGCACCGCCTTGGAGCAGCTGGGGGCCGGTCGGCTCCGCGATCTCTTCGCAGGCATCCGGGCAGGGGCCTGCTCACCGGACGACCTGGCTTCGATCGCGGGCGAGATGAGGCAGGCCGTCGGCTCGCTGGAGGTGCCGGAGGTGGTGAAAACGATCGTGCTCTCTTCCTACCGCCGGCTCGGCCGAGGACTCGATAATGGCGCGGACGTGGCCGTCGCCGTGCGGTCGTCGGCGACGGCGGAGGACCTGCCGGACGCGAGCTTCGCCGGCCAGCAGGACTCCTTCCTCAATGTCGTGGGCGAAGCCGCCCTGCTCGAGGCGGTACGCGCGTGCTGGGCGAGCCTGTGGACCGACCGGGCCGTCGTCTACCGGGCCAGCCACGGCATCGATCCCGCGCAGGTGGCCCTCGCGGTGGTCGTCCAGCGCATGGTCGACGCCGAGGCCGCGGGCGTGATGTTCACCGCCGACCCGGTGACCGGCTCGCGCTCGCACACCGTCGTCGACGCCAACCACGGGCTCGGGGAATCCGTCGTCTCCGGGGAGATCAACCCGGATCGTTTCGTCATCGACACCGCGAGCGAGCGAATCGTGCGCCGGACGCTGGGCGACAAACACCTGGCCGTGCGGTCACTGCCCGGCGGTGGGGTCACCCGGGAGCTTCTCACCCCTGCAGACAGGTCGGACACGGGCTCGCGTGACGCGCCGCCGCCCGAAGCCGTCGTGTCCGACACCCAGCTCGTCGAGCTCACGCGGTTGGGCACCCGCGCGGCCGAGCTCTTCGACGCACCCCAGGACACCGAGTGGGCGCTCGATGCCCGGGGCGGCTTCTGGCTGACCCAATCCCGGCCGGTGACCACCCTCTTCCCGCTCGTCCACTTCGTCACCGACGCCCGATCAGAGGCGGTCCCGCCCACTCGGCCCGGCCCGCGCCTCTTCTTCTGCGCGTCACTCGCGCAGGGGCTGACTCGTCCGATCACGCCCCTTGGCCGCGGCGCCTTCCGGCTCCTGACCGCCGCGGGCGCGCGGCTGACCGGCCTGGAGGTGCCGGATCCGCGGCTGGGTGCGCCGTTCTACGCCGAGGGTGGCGAGCGAATCTTCGGGGACGTGACGACACCCTTGCGCAATCCGGTCGGACGACGTCTTATGCGCCTCGCCCTCACCTACATGGAGGCGCGGTCCGAGGTCGCCCTGGTGCAGCTCGAGGAGGACCCGGACTTCGCGCTCCTGTGCCGCGGGCCGCAGGTTGGTCGCAGGCACGAGCCGAACAGAGTTCGCGCGGTCTTCGGGGCGGTCGCCGGCCTCGCCCGCTTCTGGGCTGCGACCAGGGTCCCGACCACGGCCCTGCTCGCGCTATGCGCCCCTGACCGTGCGCTACGTCGGATCGATGCGGAGATCGAGGCGCTGCGACACAGCCTGGATCTACCGGCCGGCGCGGACGCGCGGCAGCGTCTCGATGCGGTCGAAACGCTGCTGTCCTCGCCGCGCGGCATGGTCATGCCAGCCATCGCGGGTTATGCCATCCCCGGCTTCCTCGGCCTCGGTCTCGCCGGGTGGCTCCTGCGTGGGCGCATCGACGAGGGTGAGCTCCAGGCGGTCCTGCGCGGTCTGCCGAACAATGTGACGACGCAGATGAATCTGGAGCTGTGGGACCTCTCCCGTCGCCCGAGACCGGCCGACTCGGCACCAGGCGAGCACGACACCACCCCTACCGATCGCGCCGCTGCGATCACCACGACGGACCCTGGACTGGAGGGTTTCCTGCGCCGTTGGGGCGATCGAGCGGTGGCCGAGATCGATCTCGGCATGCCCCGTTGGCGCGAGCAACCCGACCAGCTTCTCGCCACCTTGCGCAACTACGCGCTCGTCACCGAGGTGTCCCAAGGCCCGAGGGCGGTCTTCGAGCGCGGTCGGGCAGAGGGCGAGGCGGCCGTGCAGGCGTTGCTCGACCGCGCCGACAACCCGGTTCGCCGAGTGCTCCTGGGCCTGGCGCTCGATCGCGCCCGGCAGCTCGTCGGCCTGCGTGAGGCGCCGAAGTTCGGGCTGATCACCGTGCTGGCACGCGCCCGGGAGCAGTTCCTACTCATCGGTGCCGAGC